>JAGXHJ010000049.1 GCA_024636315.1 Methylophaga sp. | reverse complement strand
GCAAACACGTTTGTCTCGACTGGATCGTGACGTGCTTCTAAATCATCTTTTTGCTCTGATGTGAGGATTACTTCTTTCATGGGGGATATCATGATCTTGATTTTGGTATAAATCAAGCATGTTCATTGATCACGGGTATATTTATTTTAATGACATTCATCACTTCAAAATCTAATCCAGCAATAAGTTCGGTAGTAGGATAATAAATGAGATCGACGCGAGCACCTTTCAGTGATTTATACATTTTTTGGCGTTTGTATTTAAAGGGTACTTCGAAACCCGCTAATAACACGGTATTTTGAATCCATTCGTCAGTTTGACGTTGCACATGCGATTCAACTTTTTGCATGCGAGAATGGATCAGTTTTTCATTTTCTATCAGTAGTTTCTTAAGTGGTTTCATTAGCTGGCATGTTGGTAGCGACGATAGAGTATACCAACCCGCTCAACATAGACCTTCGTTTCGTTATAAGGCGGTACGCCATTATGTTTTAGTACGGCATTAGGCCCAGCATTATATGCCGCCGTTGCCAATGTGATATCACCATTGAATGTAGTCAATAATTGGGCGAGATATCGAGTTCCACCTTGAATATTTTGCTGAGCATTAAAGGCATTGCTAACACCGAGTTCTTGCGCGGTGGCAGGCATTAGTTGCATTAAACCTTGGGCGCCTACACGTGATTTGGCGTGAGGGTTAAAATGCGATTCAGCATGAATTAAGGCACGTACTAAGGCAGGATCAACAGCATGTTTGTCGGCGGTAAGTTTAATCAAATCGACATAGTCAGTCGTATTCAGTTGAACCGTATTCCAGTTGATGGTTGATGATGGATTACACGCATAACAATCAAATCGTAAAACTTCATATTCTGTATTTATCGGTTTTTGATCTGAAAAAGTAACCACGGAATGAGATTTAGATTTGTAGATAAATGTAGACTTACCGGCACTTTTATTGTTAGGGATATTAGAAAACTCTATAGTGCCATCATCCGCATAGATCGTTTGAATAGGATCGGCAGACCAAACTAGCGCAGGTAACAACACTGCGCCAAGAATCAGAGTGAGTTTATATCGCAGCATGACATGATGAGCTAAATGTATCGGCCAGCAGAAGCCACGACAACAACAATCAACCCAATACTAAGATTGATAGCAATCAGTTGACGAATTTGATTGAGCGCTTTGCCACCGGTTTCCCATTCCTTAGCAATAACAGCACGTTGTAACTTTTTATACGGGCTGAAAAAAACATGCATGAACAACAATATCATCACCAGTCCCAATGTCAGCATGATATGAATATGTGGGCCGACAGCGGCCATGCCGCCGAAACCTTTAATAATCATCCATAAACCACTTGTCAGTAGAATGATGACTGCTGCCCAAACCCATGGGAAGAAACGTTGAAATACCTGTGACCACAAGGTGAGTCTTATCGGTGCTTCCAGTAGACTGCCTGCAACAGGGCGTAATGCTACGTAGGCGAAGAACATACCGCCAACCCAAATGACTGAAGATAAAAGATGTAATGCGATAGCAAAAATCATATTGTTTTCCTATAAATTAATGTGAAGTAGCATGAATGGGAATATCCGCTATTTTTTGCTTCCATTCTTTCGGACCTGAGTCATGTATGGATTGTCCGCGGCTATCTACGGCGACAGTAACGGGCATGTTTTCGATAGTAAATTCACGAACTGCTTCCATGCCCAGTTCTTCAAAGGCGACAATACGTGATGCTTTGATGGCTTTAGACACCAGATAAGCAGAGCCGCCAACAGCAATCAATGATACTGAACGATGTTTTTTAATTGAATCAATAGCCACCGTGCCGCGTTCAGCTTTGCCTATCATGCCGAGTAGTCCGGTTTTTTCTAACATCATATCGGTAAACTTATCCATACGTGTTGCGGTAGTCGGGCCTGCTGGGCCAACAATTTCATTTTTAACAGGATCAACGGGGCCCACATAATAAATAAAACGATTATGGAAATCGAGCCCTGCAGGCAGTGATTCGCCATTTGCAAATAGATCGGCAATCTTTTTATGAGCGGCATCACGACCCGTTAGTAAATTTCCTGATAGCAGTAAGGTATCACCCGGTTGCCATTGTTCAATATCAGCTTGAGTGACGGTATTCAAATCAATATGACGGGTATTCTCGGCTGCTTGCCAAGTAATATCAGGCCAGTCCGATAAACTAGGTGGCTCAAACTGTGCTGGACCACTACCATCAAGTGTGAAATGAGTATGACGAGTAGCGGCACAGTTGGGGATCATCGCCACAGGTAGCGATGCAGCATGACAAGGGTAATCTTTAATTTTGACATCAAGCACCGTTGTTAAGCCACCAAGACCTTGGGCGCCAATGCCAAGTTGGTTAATTTTCTCATATAACTCAATCCGCAATTTTTCAGCTGATGTTTGTGCGCCGCGTGTTATTAATTGTTGGATATCAATCGATTCCATCAAGGATTGTTTAGCCATCAACATTGCTTTTTCAGCAGTGCCACCGACGCCAATACCAATTTGACCTGGAGGGCACCAACCCGCACCCATTTTAGGAATGGTATTTAACACCCAGTCAACTAAACTATCGTCAGGATTGAGGGTAACAAATTGCGCTTTGTTTTCACTGCCACCACCTTTAGCTGCGATATGGATATCAACCTTGTCGCCCAACACTATTTCAGTGTGAATAACGGCGGGGGTATTGTCTTTGGTATTAGTACGCAATCCTAGTGGGTCCCTGACTATCGAGGCTCGCAAAATATTTTCAGGATGCAAATAAGCGCGGCGCACACCCTCATTGACCATATCATCAAGGCTTTGATCTGTTTGCCACTGCACATCCATGCCGACTTTGATAAACACATTAACAATGCCCGTATCTTGGCAAATAGGCCGCTTATCTTCGGCACACATGCGTGAGTTAACTAAAATTTGAGCAATTGCATCTTTAGCCGCGGGCGCTTGTTCTAATTCGTAAGCCTTGGCCATAGCCTGAATAAAATCTTTAGGGTGGTAACAGGCAATAAACTGCAAGGCATCGCTGATACTATCAATGAAGTCTTGTTGTTTTATAACGGTCATATTGCGGGAGTCCTTAGTGTTTATTTTGCAGCCAGCCGTGCTGTCAGTTCAGCAATAACATCTGTAATTGGGAATTCGGCGGCATCGCCATCAGCGCGACGTTTATATTCAATTAAACCTTCATCTAATCCACGTTCGCCTAATACTAAACGATGTGGGATCCCCATCAATTCCATATCAGCAAAAGCAACACCTGGCCGTAGGCCACGATCATCAAATAGAATGTCAAAACCAGCCTCTACTAATTGAATGTATAACGCTTCTGCCGCTTCACGTAACCGTATTGATTTATGGGCATTAATTGGCACTAAAACTATTTGGAAAGGGGCGATAGATAATGGCCAAATAATGCCGCGCTCATCATTATTTTGTTCAATGGCCGCGGCAACAACCCGTGACACACCTATGCCATAACAACCCATTGTTAGGATCTGAGATTTGCCAGTGTCTGCTAATACGTTGGCATTGAGTTTTTTGCTGTAATTATCACCGAGTTGGAAAATATGACCAACTTCAATACCGCGTGCAATATCCAAGGTGCCTTGGCCATCTGGGCTGGCATCACCGACAACAACATTACGTAAGTCTGCCGTTTCTGGTTCAGCTAAATCACGTGCCCAGTTAACGCCGGTCAAATGTTTCTCATCTTCATTGGCACCACAGACAAAGTCAGCAGCGTGGGCGGCAGCGCGATCAACAATAACAGGGATTGTTAGGCCAATAGGACCGATAGAACCAATATTTGCACCACAGGCCGCTAATACTTGTTCAGGTGTTGCAAAGGTAAGCGGGGAGGCAACAGCGGGATGTTTTTCAGCTTTAATGTCATTAAGGTCATGATCGCCACGTAACACCAATGCCACGACAGTACCTTCTTCAGTCCCGTCCACCAATAATGTTTTTAGACATTGTGTTTGTGGAATATTAAGGAAGTCGCAGACTTCATCTATAGTATGTTTTTTGGGTGTATCAACCACGGTCATAATCGCCGTTGCTGCAGGGCGTTGACCCGCAGGTGCAACCGCTTCAGCTAATTCCATATTTGCGGCATAATCACTGCCATTGCTGAAGACAATGGCATCTTCGCCGGAACTGGCCAACACATGAAACTCATGAGATTGTTCACCACCAATGCTACCGGTGTCTGCCTGCACAGGACGGAAGTTAAGCCCGATGCGGTCAAAAATACGAGTGTAAGCGGCAAACATATCATCATATGTTTTTTGTAATGATTCATGATCAAGATGGAATGAATAGGCATCTTTCATTAAAAATTCACGCGCGCGCATCACACCAAAACGAGGGCGTGTTTCATCGCGGAATTTAGTTTGAATTTGGTAAAAAGTGATCGGCAATTGTTTATAACTACGAATTTCTTGGCGCACTAGGTCGGTGATAACTTCTTCGTGGGTAGGCCCGTAACAAAATTCATTATTATGGCGATCAGTAATTCTTAATAGTTCAGGTCCATATTTTTCCCAGCGAGCACTTTCTTTCCATAATTCAGCAGGCTGGATTGACGGCATTAATAATTCTTGTGCGCCCGCCTTAGCCATTTCATCACGGATAATGGCTTCGGTTTTACGTAATACTTTTAGCCCCATAGGTAGCCAAGTATATAAACCTGATGCTAGCCGGCGGATAAGGCCGGCACGAAGCATCAGTTGATGACTGACTACTTCAGCATCAGCAGGGGTTTCTTTTAAGGTAGAGATAAGTATTTGAGAAGCTCGCATGTCGGGCTGTAATCCTATTTTATAATTTTTATAGTGGTTGTAATAAGTTAAAAGGTACTGTGATTCCAGCCCCAGTTTTGTCTTTCAGCATCCGCCATACTGATATAAATTCGCGGCCCTGAAATGCCTAGATGTTCAGTAATTAATGAGCACAGGACGTCAGAAAATTCCGTGCGATCAGCAGGTAAACCTATGGCTCGATAATCCAAAAATGCTGCGGGTTCATCGCTACCGCCCATAATTATATTGGCTTTTGCTTCTATAGACACCATGACATAATTTTCAGGCTTGCCAGCAGCTTTAGCTACTGTTTTGCTTACGGCTTTTAATAATGTGGCTGCATCTGGCACGGTTTGGTTAGTTACAATATTAAGATAAGGCATGATGTTGCTCCTTTATGGACAATATTTAGTTACATTTTCTTGCGATTCTTGGATTTTTTGCTGGCGGTCTTCTTCTGTTAGGCGGGTTACATTACCATCAGCATCCATTATTCTTCTACCAGGATTATTTTGATATTGTTGTAATTGTTGCTGAGCTATTTTGCAGTTTTTTTCTTGGTTTGCTAGTTTCTCTGCTGCAATTTTTTGGTGGTTTTGTTGATCTAAACGCATTTGGTCTTCAGAGCCTTGTTGCTGGATGAGTTCATCAACTTGTTGTTGGGCGATATCAGGATCAATTACCGGTGGTGGTGGGGTTTTGATGACCGTTGCGGCAATATCGCGCGGTGCTTGTTGAGAATAATGAGTTTGGCCATTTTCATCGACCCACTTATATATTTCAGCAAACGCGGCAGTGGCAAAAAGTGATAGCATAAAAGTGAGACAGACAAGCCGTAGATGCGGTATAAACATAAATCTTCTCCTCTAAATATATTTTAGTCTAAATTCTACGCCAAAGCGGTCAATCATAAAATGTCTGATATTCCTTTTCGATTTGAAAAACACATAGAAATCACGAGCCCTAATGCCGTTGCGGTTGATTTATTAGCTACAGAAACGGGGCTATCAAAACAACAGATCAAACAAGTGATGCAAAAAGGCGCGGTATGGGTCAGTAAAGGCAAAAAAACGCAACGACTTCGCCGCGCTAAAAAAGCGGTCTATATTGGTGAAACGATACACCTATATTATGACCAAATGGTGTTAGATAGAGTGCCCCCCGAGCCTATATTAATGGCTGATGAAGGTCGCTATAGTGTGTGGAATAAACCTTATGGCATGTTGTCACAAGGTTCAAAATGGGGCGATCATTGTACGATTACTCGCTGGGCGGAACAGCATCTTACGCCACAACGTGTGAGTTTCGTTGTGCATCGTCTTGATCGTGCGGCGAATGGCTTAATTGTTATTGCCCATGAAAAAAATGCAGCGGCAGCATTATCCACGTTATTTCAAGAGCGCCAAATAGATAAACGTTATCAAATTTGGGTACATGGTCAGTTTAACGAGCAAGCAACACGAGATAACCCAGTCAAAGTAGACAGTGAAATTGATGGCCGTTCAGCCGTCAGTTATTTCATCTTACTTAAATATGAGGCAGAACAAGACCGTTCACTGTTAGAGGTTTCTATTGATACCGGCCGAAAACATCAAATCAGACGACATGTTGCATTATTAGGTTTTCCAGTAGTAGGCGATCGTTTACACGGCATTGAAGGGGACAAGGAAGATTTACAATTATCTGCTTATTATTTAGCCTTTAAATGCCCTTATACGGGTAGACAGAAAACATTTGATTTATTGAGCTAAGCCGCCGTTTAGAATCATTTAACTCAATTGGGTGTCGCTAAAACTAGACAGAGACCTTTGCACGAAACCGGCAAAAACATACTAGAAATGAGATAATACACCCTACGAAAATCATCAGGAATGGGCTCATACATGGCGTGGAAAAACCTACAACAAACTAGTTTTGCCGATTCAATGCTGATTGACCATG
>JAGXHJ010000048.1 GCA_024636315.1 Methylophaga sp. | reverse complement strand
AAAGATTTAGCTACACCACCTTGGGCTTCGGCCATTACTTTCGTAATCGCTGCAGTTAACGTAGTTTTACCATGATCAACGTGACCAATTGTGCCCACGTTTACGTGTGGCTTGTTTCTTACAAATTTCTCTTTAGACATGACCAGTCTCCCCGTCAATATTATCTAGCTATAACAAAAACAAAAAAGACACGGTAACCCCTGTCTAATCAAATAAAAAACTTTTGGAGCCCACAATCAGAATCGAACTGATGACCTCATCCTTACCATGGATGCGCTCTACCGACTGAGCTATGCGGGCCTTTTGATCCAAACAATGGAGCGGGTGATGGGAATCGAACCCACGTGATCAGCTTGGAAGGCTGGAGTTCTACCATTGAACTACACCCGCACATTAACTCTCTAACTACTACTTCTATATAAACTTGGTGGAGGGGGGAGGATTCGAACCTCCGAAGGCTGAGCCGTCAGATTTACAGTCTGATCCCTTTGGCCGCTCGGGAACCCCTCCACGAAAGAACGGCATTTTGCGTAAAAGCGCTACACATGTCAACTATTATGTTCATTTATTACTTACTATGCCTAAACAGTCCTTTTCTGACGGCAACTTAAATGATATTGACTGTGCGTAAAAACAACACATAGTATACTATCTGCGCTTAATATTTCTGTGTTTTAGGAGTTCACTATGGAACAGTACCGCGGTACTACCATCCTTTCGTATCGTCGTAATGGCCAAGTTGTTATTGGCGGTGACGGCCAAGTTAGTCTAGGCAATACTGTTATGAAAGGTAATGCACGTAAAGTTAGACGATTATACAATGACAAAGTCATCGCTGGATTTGCTGGGGGCACTGCTGATGCCTTTACCTTGTTTGAACGTTTTGAAGCCAAGTTAGAAAAACATCAAGGTAATTTAACTCGTAGCGCTCTAGAATTAGCTAAAGACTGGCGCACTGACCGTATAATGCGCCGCCTTGAAGCATTGCTCGCTGTTGCTGATGAGCACACATCTCTAATCATTTCCGGCAACGGCGATGTTATCGAACCCGAGCATGGGCTAATGGCAATTGGTTCAGGTGGGCCTTATGCTCAATCAGCCGCAACTGCGCTAATGGAAAACACTGATTTAAGCGCAAGAGATATCGTTGAAAAAGGCCTGCATATTGCCGCTGACATTTGCATCTATACCAATCATAACCTTACTATAGAAACTTTAGAAAGCGAGTCATAACATAATTATGCAAGCACTCACACCTCAACAAATCGTTCTAGAACTAGATAAACATATTATCGGTCAACAAGCGGCTAAAAGAGCCGTTGCTATTGCTTTACGCAATCGTTGGCGTCGCAAACAGCTTAGTACTGAGCTACAGCACGAAATTTCCCCAAAAAACATTCTGATGATTGGTCCTACAGGCGTAGGGAAAACTGAAATTGCTCGTCGTTTAGCCGCTTTAGTCCACGCACCGTTTATAAAAGTCGAAGCGACCAAATTTACAGAAGTAGGCTACGTTGGTCGTGATGTTGAATCCATCATTCGCGATCTTGCAGAAATTGCAATGAAAAATGTACGTGAGCAAGCCAGTGAAGGGGTCAAATTACGGGCTGATGATGCTGCTGAAGAACGCATATTAGATGCATTGCTCCGCCCTGCTCGCGACCAACATACTGGAGATGATTCCTCTACTCGCCAAAGATTCCGCAAAATGTTACGCGAAGGACAGCTAAACGATCGGGAAATCGAATTAGAAATCGATTCGTCTAAGGTTGGCATTGAAATCATGTCACCACCAGGCATGGAAGAAATGACCAATCAACTTCAAGATATGTTTAAAAACATGTCCACTTCAAATAAAACCTCTCGCAAACTGACCGTTGCTAAAGCGATGAAGCTACTCGTTGAAGAAGAAGCATCTAAACTCATCAACGAAGATGACTTAAGAAGCAAAGTCATTGAATCTGTTGAACAAGACGGCATTGTGTTTCTAGATGAAATTGATAAAATTACAAATCGCAGTGAAGGCTCTAGTGGTGCCGATGTATCGCGAGCTGGTGTACAGCGTGATTTACTGCCACTCGTTGAAGGCAGTTCGGTCACAACCAAATACGGCATCATTAAAACGGATCACATTCTATTTATAGCCTCGGGGGCCTTTCATCTAAGTAAACCTTCAGACTTAATTCCTGAACTACAAGGACGATTGCCTATTCGCGTCGAGCTACAAGCTCTGGGCGCAGACGAATTTGTCCGCATATTGACCGAACCCAACGCCTCACTCACAGAGCAGTACACCGCTTTGCTGGCCACTGAAGGTACTCATATCGACTTCACCCCAGAAGGCTTGCAACGCATTGCTGAATTAGCATGGCAAGTTAATGAGCAAACAGAAAATATCGGCGCTCGGCGCCTGCATACCGTGCTAGAAAAATTGTTAGAAGAACTCTCATATAAAACTGGTGGCGAGGACAACATTCGAGCAACCATCGATGCAGACTATGTAAATAGTCAGTTATCAGCACTAGTAAAAGACGAAGACTTATCTCGTTACATATTATAAGGAATAACATGGCGAACACTAATTTTCCAACGGGCATCACCTTACACAAAAAATCGAAAACGCTTGAACTAATCTATGATGACGTTAGCTACAACTTATCAGCGGAGTACTTACGCGTTTATTCGCCTTCTGCTGAAGTGCGTGGTCATGGCACCGGCCAAGAAGTATTACAAACAAATAAAGAACAAGTAGGCATCAATCAAATTGAACCTACCGGCAACTATGCTCTCAAAATTTATTTTGATGATGGTCATGACAGTGGCTTATTTACTTGGGATTATTTGTATGATCTCGCTACACATCAAGATATTCACTGGCAAGACTACTTAGATCGGCTTGAAAAAGCAGGTTATCAACGACAAGGTTAAAAGATCGTGGAAGAAAAAAAAACCACTCACTTTGGTTATCAAGAAGTCCCGACCGAAGATAAAGTCAAACATGTAGCAGGTGTATTTCATTCTGTTGCTGGTAAATATGACTTAATGAATGACTTAATGTCGATGGGTATTCATCGCTTGTGGAAACGATTTACTATTCATACTAGTGGTGTCAGACGGGGGGCAAAAGTATTAGATATTGCCGGCGGTACTGGCGATCTAGCATTAAAGTTCTCTAAGCTAGTCGGCAGTACTGGACAAGTCATCTTAGCTGACATCAACGCCAGTATGCTTAATGTCGGACGCGATCGCCTCACTGATGAAGGTGTCATAGGCAATATCAACTATGTACAAGCCAATGCCGAATGCCTGCCTTTTCCAGATAATACTTTTGATGTCATTACTATCGCTTTCGGCCTACGCAATGTTACGGATAAAGATGCAGCACTTCGCTCGATGTTTCGTATCCTAAAACCAGGAGGTCGCTTATTAGTATTAGAGTTTTCTAAACCTGCTGAATGGCTAGCGCCTGTTTACGATACCTACTCCTTTAAACTATTACCTAAAATCGGCAAGATTTTTTCGAATGATGAAGATAGCTACCGTTATTTAGCAGAATCCATTCGTATGCATCCCGATCAAGAAACTATGAAACAGATGATGGTTGATGCTGGTTTTGAACGTTGCGACTATCACAATATGAGTGCCGGCATTGTCGCCTTGCATAGTGGTTATAAATTTTGAGCTCAGCACTTAAACCTATCGAATTAGCCTTAAATGCAGCTCTCGCTCAAGATCCTGAAACTAAAGCTAAACTCGGTCAATTTGAATCTCGTTGCATCACCATCAAGATCAAAGACTTTGATCAAACGATTGCGATGACGGTTAAGCAAGGACAGTTACATCTAACTAGAACACCTGAACATACTATTGATCTAACTATTACTGGCAATGCATTAACCTTAGCTAAACTGGGTAAAGATCCAGAAAGTTTATTCTCTGCTGACATTGATATTAATGGCGATGTGCAATTTGCTAAACAATTACGCGATCTGCTTGAAGGTTTCGATTTTGATTGGGAAGCACAACTCGCTCGGATTACCGGCGACACCTTAGCTTATCCTATTGCTCACGGTATAAGACAATTCGCTTCATGGGTAAAAAACACTCATCTTTCGATGCAACAAAATGTAGCTGAATACCTGCGTGAAGAAAGCCGACTATTACCAGACAAATCTCAAATTAAAGCCTATATGCATGATATTGACACCTTGCGTGCTGATTTTGACCGCCTCGAAGCGCGTATCAACAGACTATAAATAATGAAACTACAGCATCTCTATCGTCTAATTCAAATCAATCATGTGTTATCAAAACATCGCTTGGATGAATTTATTCAAAGCACGCACTTATTGCGTCCTCTGCGTTTTTTAAGCTACTTATCACCGTATCGTTGGACGCATAGCAATGAAGCACCTCGTGGTGAACGATTACGTTTAGCCTTAGAAGACCTCGGTCCCATTTTTGTCAAAATCGGCCAAATATTATCAACCCGGCGAGATCTATTACCCGATGATATCGCTGATTCCTTAGCAAAACTACAAGATCAGGTAATGCCTTTTCCTAATGATCAGGCACGAAGTCTAATCCAGCAAGCTTATGGCGAACAAGACCTTGACACCCTATTTTCACATATTGATGAAGAACCACTCGCCTCTGCTTCCATTGCTCAAGTCCATGCCGCCACGCTGATTGATGGCAGTGCTGTCATTATCAAAATTGTTCGACCCAATATAAAACAGCGTATTCGTCGTGATATTGACCTATTACGCATCTTAGCTGGTTTAGCAGAACGTTTCTGGGTAGATGGCAGAAGACTCCGTCCTAAAGAAGTGGTCGCTGAAATAGAAAAAAACCTATTTGATGAATTAGATATGATGCGTGAAGCATCATCAGCCTCACAATTGCGTCGGAATTTTGCAAACTCCAGCTTACTGTATGTACCTGAAATAAATTGGCAGCTAACTAAAAGTAACTTACTTGTTCAAGAGCGTATTTACGGTATTCCTATCGGCGATATTGCCCAGTTACACGCTAAGAATGTCAATATGGAGAGGTTAGCGGAAACCGGTGTAGAGATATTTTTCACTCAAGCCTTCAAGCACGGTTTTTTCCATGCCGATATGCATCCTGGCAATATCATGGTCGATGTTACCGATCCTGAAAATCCTCGCTATATTGCTATAGATTTTGGCATTATGGGGACCTTGTCGCCCGATGATCAAAATTACTTAGCCGACAACTTTCTTGCCTTCTTCAACAGTGATTATCGCCGTGTAGCAGAATTACATATTCAATCAGGCTGGGTGCCTGCTGATACCCGTATTGATGAATTTGAAGCGGCGATACGCAGTGTCTGCGAACCTATATTTGCAAAACCACTCAACCAAATATCTTTTGGGCAAGTTTTACTACGCTTATTTCAAACTGCCCGTCGCTTTAATATGGAAGTGCAACCACAACTGGTCTTACTGCAAAAAACATTGCTCAATATCGAAGGGCTAGGTCGGCAACTTTACCCAGAATTAGATTTATGGAAAACAGCAAAACCTATACTTGAGCAATGGATGCAAGAAAAAATGAGCTGGCAAGCTGCATTTACTAACATTAAACAGGAAATACCAAACTGGGCACAAACCTTACCAAAGCTACCGAGTATGGTGCATACACTGGTTCAGCAGGCTCAAGATGGTAAATTGAAAATGCAATTATCATCGCATGACCTAAAGCAACTACAGCAGGAAGTTCGTAACGCCAGCTATCGTAGTGCCGCCGCGATAAGTGGCGCCGCCTTTATTATTGGTGCTGCCGTGATTAAAGGTTTGGATGGCTATGCCCCATCTATGATTGCTGGCATACCTATGTTAAGTTGGGTATTCGGGCTTTGGGGCGGGATTTTACTTTATGTTAGCTTAATAAAAAATTCAGACCACTAAAGTTAGTAATGGTCTAAGAACAATAGCATGATGTCCATAACCGTTAACTGAGGAAACGTCTTACTATGAAGCTAGAAATTCAGCCCTTATTTGACCAAATAGATAATATTCCGCAAATTCCAGAGATTGTACGGATTCTGATAACCCAAGCCAATGACCCCAATATTGACTTAAAGCCTATTGCGATAAATGTCGAAAAAGATCAGGTCATTTCGGTTAAAGTCTTACGCCTAGTTAACTCCGCCTATTATGGGCTTCCCAGAAAAATTGGTTCCATACAACAATCTCTAGCCTTCCTTGGTATGAATGAGTTAAAAAAGTTGATTGTGGTCTCAGGCCTTGTCAGTTCTATTAATGATATTCCAGGCATCGACTTAGATGATTTCTGGATTGATAATTTTCGTACCGCTACATATGCGAAATGGCTAGCAGATCATACTAATCTTAACGATAGTAATATGATTTTCACTGCTGGTCTCATCAGCAGTTTAGGGAAAGTGCTTATTCACTTAGACGATGCCACTACTGCTAAAAAAATAAACTCCGAGGTCAGAGCCGGCATAAATCGACCTGATTCCGAACGCCAGCATTTAGGTTTCACTCATCAAGAAGTTTGTGGTGAATTGTGTCGAATCTGGCAATTTCCTGACGAATTAATTAATACCGTCACCAAGGCAGGTGAACCACTAAGCTTTAACAATATCTCTTTAGCTTCTTGTGCCGTGTATATTGCCCGATATATTAGTGAGTCTAGCTATAGCAATAAGGATCAACAAACTATCTTGGCTGAGTTTCCCCATAAAGAATGGCAACAACTGGGCTTAAAAGAACAAGATATCGCAGAGAAAATGACCACTCTACTTGCACTTGATACTGGACTAGAAGGCGTCTTAGATTAGGCTTCCTTTCTTTTTCGATAAGGAGGTTATTAAGAACTACTGTATGCTAGCCGGTATCTCACTCAACAATCTCTCATAAAATATAATAAAAGATCTTACCTATGTTCAAAATCATTTTTATCGTTGCTGGTTATTATTTCTTAGGCTTATTTGGCGCTTTTCTAGGTTATTTAATCGGTAGCAGTATCGACCGTGGTAGACAATATGGCCTAGGTGGAATAAACCCGCTAGGCAACGATCACCGTAAAGTTGTCTTCTTAGAAACAGCGTTTGTATTGATGGGCAAGCTGGCTAAAGCGGACGGCCATATTTCTAAAGATGAAATTGCTCATGTCGAACAATTTATTCAAAAAATGGGAATGTCCACGGAACATCGACAACAAGCAATAGAGCAATTTAAACGTGGCTCAGTGGCAAATTTTGATATTGATGCGACTTTAAATGAGTTTATGACTACTTGCGGTCATACATCAAACTTAAAACAAGTATTGTTGATGTACCTGACCGTTATGGCACTAGCTGACGGTAAACTTGATCCTGCTGAGCATGCCTTACTGGAAAAAATAGCCTTACGCTTAGGTTACAGTGCCGCTGAATTTAAACAAATGCTCGACATGTTGCTCAATCAATCACACTTCTCGCAGGGCAATACAAGTTCACCTTCGGCCTTGGAAGATGCATACAAAGCCCTAGGCGTAAGTAAAAGCAGTACCGTTCAAGAAATTAAACGGGCATATCGAAAATTAATGAGTCAATATCATCCCGATAAACTGATTGGGCAAGGCTTGCCAGAAGATATGATCGCCGTGGCGACCGAGCAAGCTAAAGATATCCAGGTTGCTTATGATTTAATTAAAAAACATCGTGCTCAGCAATAATGTCTTAATCTAAAACAAACCGCTTATTGCACCCTCATCAGTAATATCGATACGTTCACTGGCGGGCTGTTTTGGCAGACCCGGCATGGTCATAATATCGCCACACAACACAACAACAAACTCGGCGCCACTCGACAGCCTGACATCGCGAATAGTTAGAGTATGACCCGATGCTGCGCCACGTAATGTTGGATCACTGCTGAACGAATAAGGTGTTTTTGCTATGCATATAGGCACATGTTTATGGGTTTTGCTAAACAACTCTAGTTTTGCCAAAACCTTTTTATCGGCAACCACCTCACTAGCACCGTAGGTTTTAGTCGCTACTGTCGTTATTTTGTCCCACAAGGACTCATCATCAGCATATAAAAACTTACATTCATTATTGGTTTCATTTAATGTCGCCACTACTGCTTGTGCGAGTTCTTCTGCACCGGCACCACCATGGGCCCAATGAGTAGCCACTATAGCTTTTGCACCGTAAGATTCTACCGTTTTTTTGATTAAATCAATTTCGGCATCGCTGTCTTGCACAAAGTGATTGATGGCAACGATACATGACAAGCCGAAGTGTTGTTGAAGATTAGTCAGGTGGCGTTTTAGATTATCCATTCCTCGTTCTAGGGCAGATAAATCTTCATGCACTAAATCTTTAACCTCTACGCCACCATGATATTTCAAAGCTTTCACCGTAGCTACAATCACCGCCATATCTGGCTTAATACCTGCTTTACGGCATTTAATATCTATAAACTTCTCTGCACCCAAATCGGCACCAAAACCAGCTTCTGTGACAACATAATCACTTAACTTTAATGCCATTTTAGTCGCGATAATAGAATTACAGCCGTGAGCAATATTGGCAAAGGGGCCGCCATGTACAAAGGCTGGATTATTTTCTAATGTTTGAACTAGGTTCGGTTTCAGTGCTTCTTTTAATAAAGCAGCCATTGCACCATGCGCTTTTAAATCTCGCGCAAAACGAGCCGTTCCATCACGTGAATAGCCAATGAGGATGTTGCTTAGACGTTGTTTAAGTTCTTTTAGTGAATTTGATAAACAAAAGATAGCCATCACTTCTGAGGCGACAACAATATCAAAGCCATCTTCACGGGGAAAACCATTAGCAGTACCGCCTAAGGCCACATTAATTTGGCGAAGTGCCCGGTCATTCATATCCATCACTCGTCCCCAAGTGATTTTTCGCACATCAAGATCCAAAACATTACCGTGATGAATATGATTATCTATCATGGCAGCGAGCAAATTATGTGCTGATGCAATTGCATGTAAGTCGCCAGTGAAGTGTAGATTGATATCTTCCATAGGCACCACTTGCGCATAACCACCACCTGCTGCGCCGCCTTTCATTCCAAAACACGGTCCCATTGACGGCTCGCGGACACAGACCATCGATTTTTTGCCTATGCGATTTAAGGCATCGCTTAAGCCGATCGTAGTAGTGGTTTTACCTTCGCCTGCGGGAGTAGGACTCACAGCGGTAACGAGGATAAGTTTACCGCTAGGTTTATCAGCCAAATCAGCCATCACGTCTAGCGAAACTTTAGCTTTGTATCGACCATAAGGGTCAAGTTTAAGAGGGTCTAAACCTAAGCGTTGCTCAGCAAGGGGTAGAATTTGTTCCATCTTAGCTTGTTGTGCAATTTCGATATCTGACATGAGTTATTCCATCCGAACAATTATCGAGTAATTATACGTGACTATGATGAAATTATTCACCCCAACGAGGTTGAAGTGAGTGCTCTATCATAGCTTGGTCTAATATTCTCGCCACCACAAAATCAACGACATCGGATAACTGGGTTGGCTTGAAATAAAAGCCAGGACTCGGCGGCAAGATACATACACCTATTCGGGCTAGTTTGAGCATATTTTCTAAGTGTATTGCAGAAAATGGCGCTTCGCGCGGTACTAAAATTAATTTACGGTTTTCTTTGATCATCACATCGGCGGCACGATTGATTAGGTTATCACTACTACCAACAGCAATTGATGACAAAGTACCCATGGTACAGGGGCAAACGACCATGGTTGCAACTTTATGCGAACCACTTGCTAGCGGTGAACTCCATTGTTGCTCACCGTAAACTTTTAATAACTCTGGGACACACGCAAATTCAGCAACAAGCATTTTGTGAATATCACTGGCTCTAGCCGGTAATTTCCAATCTAATTCATCAGCGAGCACAATTCGACCAGCAGCAGACACCATCAGATGAACCGTGATCCCTTGTGCCAGCAATACTTCAAGCAAGCGTTTACTGTAAGGCGCTCCCGAGGCTCCTGTAATGGCTAAAGCAATCTGCTTATGATCAATCATCTTGCTGCCAATGCAGTTAACAAACGTTGATGTATGCCACCAAAGCCGCCATTGCTCATAATTAGTACTTCATCACCAGCGGTTGCTTCTTGGCAAACAAGCTCAATGATTTCATCAATATTGTGTTTAATAGTCGCCGTATCACCCAGTTGTTGTTGAATATCGGCTAATGATAATTTCAAGCCCTGATCTTCAAACAAAATAACCCGATCAGCGGCCATCAGTGAATTAGCTAGAGTATGTTGGTGTATACCCATTTTCATCGTATTGGATCGAGGCTCTAAAATCGCAATCACTTTACGATTGCCGATGTTGGCACGCAGACCAGCGATAGTGGTAGCAATTGCTGTCGGGTGATGAGCAAAATCATCATAAACTCGCACGCCCTGCACTTCACCACATAACTCCATGCGCCGTTTTATACCTGAGAATCGACCTAAGGCCTCACAGCCATGTTCAAATGTCACCCCGACATGATGCGCCGCCGCTAGAGCAGCTAATGCATTACTTACATTATGCAGGCCTAACATTGACCAATTCACTGCGCCCACTTTTTCATCATGATGCATCACATCAAACTGGCTACCATCGTCAGCAATATTTTGTGCCTGGACATCGCCCATATTTAAATCGACTGTTTGACGTGGCGTCCAACAGCCCATTTCGAATACCTGTTCAATAGCAGATACATTATTAGGACTAATCACTAAACCTTCAGAAGGAACGGTACGAATTAAGTGGTGGAATTGTTTTTGAATAGCCGCTAAATCTTCAAAAATATCGGCATGATCAAACTCAAGATTATTGACCACTAAAGTGCGTGGATGATAATGAACAAACTTAGACCGTTTATCAAAAAATGCGGTGTCATATTCATCGGCTTCAATCACAAAAAAAGGTGTTTTGCCCAATCGAGCAGTTTCACCGAAATTGTCCGGTACACCACCAATTAAAAATCCGGGCGACATACCTGCATCTTCCAAAATCCAAGCCAATAAACTACTCGTTGTTGTTTTGCCATGTGTACCTGATACGGCGAGCACCCATTTATCTTTTAAAACATATTCTGCTAACCATTGCGGCCCAGAAATATAGGGTAAGCCTTTGTTAAGTACATATTCCACAGCGGCGTTACCACGAGACATCGCATTGCCCATTACCACTAAATCAGGTGCGGGTTCTAAATGCTCGGCTAAATATCCCTGTTGCAAGTCGATACCAGCTGCGGCAAGCTGATCACTCATCGGTGGATAAACATTGGCATCAGAGCCTGAAACTGTCATGCCCAATTCACGGGCTAATAACGCTACGCCACCCATAAAAGTGCCACAAATACCTAATATATGAATATGCACTTAGGCAACTCCTGAAAGGGTGAGTCCGAGTACAACTAAGGACATCGCGGTGTAAATAATAGTTATCATCGCGGCACTACCAGCCTTGATATCTAAAGCTTGTCGAAATATATGGGCGATGACCATCAAACTCCAGAACATTAAGGCAATCATTGAGAACAGTGCAACGCTGGTCCCTTGTTCCAACTTATCGATCTGATTAAGCCAGATCATCAGCGGCAGACCTATTAAATCTAGAATAATGCCGGCACCCGCTAAGGCCATTAACGTTTGCTGGTAACGTGCATCTAAGCCTTTCAAATGGAGCACGACACCAATAGCCGCGATCATAAATAAGGTATCCGCTAAACTGCTTATAATACTGACATCCCAAGCACTATCGATACGGCTAATTACAATACCAAGTAAGAAATAGACTAACAGTGTTAATTTAAGCAACTTATTTGAAGCAGGCATATCCGCAGGCCCAGCTTTAAGCCGACACAAATCAATATAACGTAAAATAATATTCATTGCTTCATCATACCGTGCCAATCACTAACAACAAAGTAGCAAACAATAAAAAACCCGATAATGACAAGATCATTATCGGGTTTTAGCTGTTTAACGAGTGAACTAGATGTTAATCATCTAGTACTAGTCCCCAAGGACCCTCACCAACTTTAATTTCCATCACTGATTTGCTAGTAGCGGTATCTACAACAGAAACGGTATTACTCACACCGTTTGCAGTATAAAGGGTTGAACCATCACGACTTAATGCCGCACCCCATACACGATTGCCGACATCAGCCGTTGATTTGATGTCCAATGTTATTGCATCCATTATGACCACTTTAGCTGCTCGCCCCGTTGTTAAATAAAGTGTTTTGTCATCAGGACTAATTTTAATCGCCATCGGTTTAGATCGTGGCACATCGACACTTGCTGTTTTAGTAATAGCATAAGTTTTGGTGTCAATGATCGCAATTTCATTACCGATCTCACTGCTTACGTAAGCGCGTGAACCATCATGACTAAAAGCCAGACCGCGTGGTCGTGCTGCCACTAAAATATTGGCTACAACTTTATGAGCAGCAGTATCGATAACATGCACCATATTCGTTGACTCACTAGTCACTAAGACGATGCTACCATCTGGCGAGACCGCTACACCTTCAGGTTCTAGACCAACACGAATTTCTTCTATAATCTCGTTGGTGGCGGGGTTGAGCACACTTGCTTTTGCATCATCTTCATTAGATAGATACAAATTACCATTTGGGTGTACAGCAAACGTTTCTGGATCCTGACCAGCCTTCAATTTTCCTAAAATTTCTAAGGTCGCGACATCAACCATACCAATCGCATCATCACCACTCAGTGCGACATAAAGCGTTTTATGATCAGGGGATAAACCAATACCGCGAGGTCGCTCACCTAGTTTAAGTGTTGTTTCCAAAGTACCTGTACGTGAATCAATCACACTCACCGAGTTACTTTTCTCATTAGTGACAAATAAACGATATGTCGGATCGGCCCAAGCGCTAGCGCTGACCAGTACCAATGTCGAAAGTATAAGTTGTTTTAATTTCATTATTATTTCCTTAACATTCACTACAATTATTTACAGCTTTTTAAGCCCAAACTATCTAATCCACCTTTCACGCCACGTAATGGCGCTTCAGCAACAATTTTATTGTCCTCTACCAGCAAGACTAACTGTCGTAATTGACCGGTGTCGCGAAAGGTAGCTCCCGCTCCTTTTTGACCATCAAAGGCTATTTTATTTTTCAGAAAATTCAACATGACCGCTGCATCAGTACTTTGTGTTCTAGCAACGGTATCTGAGAGCAATTTGACCGCAGCCCATCCTGACCAAGCATCATCATCCATGGCTACGCCATGTGATTTCTTAAAACGACTATTTAACTGGCTTGCTGCGAATTTCACAAAGTCTTCATGCCAGCCCTGCACATGGGCTTTTGACTCAGGATTTTTAGCTAACCATTGTGCCAATGCATCTTGCTTCATTTTGTTACTGGCTGTGATACTTAATAAATTAGTCAAACACGCTGAACGCAGAGCATCTGAATCTGAGATCAAATTAAATACTGCAACATTGGCAAACTTTTCAGATTTGGCAACAGCTAGAATATGCTGTTCATCTGTAGCGAGTAGAATAGCAGTCGCATCATCCAAATCCATTAATTCGTCCATGCTAACGACATGCAATGTATATTTCTGACCCAAAAATTCACCTTGAATATTCGCTTCATCCAGTCCTTGTTGCAAACCCTGCCAAACACTACCGTCTGTAGGGCCGACATAATGTAATGAAACATCTTGTACTTGAGCCATCGCCGATTGGCTCAAGCCTATTAGTAAGACAAATAGCCATTTTTTAAATACACGCATTATGTTCTCCGTTTAGTTGGGTCATTCACCATACAATGTTTCTCCTAATTAAAAAATGAGGAAATTCCTTGATGATGAGTACTTAGAGGACTCATTCATCACAAAGTTCAGACTAATTGATGACCAAGCATAACAATATAAGCTTACGCCAAGCTGACAATTTTAATTCGTTCGAAAACAAGTCGAACCTGTTGCAGTTACCCAGTATCTTCTTATAAAAAATGTCTTAACGTGAAAACACGTTTGTCATTAGAACAAGATGACAATGTCTAAATTACTAAGCATTTTTACTCAAGAAAACCATTTCATTACCGATACAAAGTATGACTACATAGGTATATATGAAATTTATGAATAATAAAGCACAAGAACTTGAATTAAGAAACATTATGGAAGGGCTAGAAGAATTTGCCACTTTTATGAGTTTCAAAGGTAATTGTGCTGGCCTTCGGATACTCAGTGTAGAAAGTGTTACTCAGCCTGAAGATGTTAGACCTAACAATCGAACAGCCCAGATTATTAAAATACCTCAAAAATTATCCCAATCAAATCTACAGCTAAAACAATCATTGCATAAATCGCTGTCATTTCAAGATAGAGAATATCATTAGCTACAAAAAAGCCCGAATCAATCGGGCTTTTTTGAATAACTTAATCACTGTTTAATCTAAACTTGGCTACCATCTTCGTTAACGTCATCACCTTCTGGTTTTTCTGGCGGCATAAGATCCGCTTTGCTAACACCCATTGTCAAAACAACCGTGCTCGCAATATAAATTGAAGAATATGTACCTACGATAATACCCAGCAATAAAGCAATGGCAAAATCATGGATTACAGTCCCACCAAACCAGTAAAGAGAAAAAACAACCAATAACGTGGTACCCGAAGTCATCAATGTTCTGCTTAGCGTATCGTTTAAGGCGCTATTTACAATGTCTATTGAATCACCTTTACGCTTACGTAAAAACGTTTCTCGAATACGGTCAAAAACCACAATAGTATCGTTGAGTGAATAACCTATAACGGCTAATATTGCAGCTAGTACGGTTAAATCAAACTCCAAACGAAATAGCGAAAAAACACCTAGTGTAATTATCACGTCATGTATCAAAGCAACCACTGAACCAATAGCAAATCTGTATTCAAAACGAAACGAGACGTAAATTAAGATACCGATCAACGCGTACAACATTGCCAAACCACCATCTTCAGTCAGCTCTTCCCCAACTTGCGGCCCAACAAATTCTACTCGCCTAACATCGATTGGCTCGGCGCTGTCCTTTTGTAAAATGGCAAGAACTTCATTACTCAGATCAGCCATATTTTTAGTCGCTATAACAGGCATGTAAATCAATATATCGCGTATTGAACCAAAATTTTGCACTGCCGCGTCATTGAAGCCACCTTCTTTTAAAGTAGTTCGAATATCATCAAGTTTAGCCTCATCTTGATAAGCCAACTCGATGATGGTGCCGCCGGTAAAATCGATACCTAAATTAAGGCCCTGCTTAAATAATGATGCAAGTGAAGCTAAAACCAATAAAATAGAAAAAACAGCTGCTATCTTGCGTTTCCCCATAAAGTTAAAGTGCGTAGTTTCTTTCATAATTTGCATAATGTGTACCTTATATGGATAACGTTGGACGTTGTTTATGACCGTAGATCAAATTGATCACTGCCCGAGTTCCCATAATCGCGGTAAACATCGACGTTAGAATCCCCAATGATAAGGTCACCGCGAAGCCTTTAATAGAGCCTGTACCGAAACCAAATAGTACAACGGCAGCAATTAATGTAGTGATATTGGCATCGGCAATCGTCGAGAATGCTTTAGCATAACCGGCATTGATACTGGCTTGAGGACTGTTACCAATGCGAAGTTCTTCTCGTATCCGCTCAAAGATCAACACATTTGCATCCACCGCCATACCAACTGTTAATACAATACCTGCGATACCAGGCATCGTTAATGTTGCTTGTAGCATTGATAGTAACGCGACGATCAATATCAAATTCGCAGCCAAAGCCAAATTGGCAACAAGACCAAATACGCGATACCAAATAGCCATAAAGACTAAAACAAACACAAAGCCAATAATAACTGAAGCAAAACCTTGATCAATATTGTCTTGACCTAAACTTGGTCCTACTGTTCTTTCTTCAACAATCTCTATGGGCGCAGCAAGTGCACCTGCACGTAACAATAGTGCTAAATCATAAGCCTCTGAAGTAGAATCAAGTCCTGAAATCTGGAACTTCTTACTTAATTGATCACGAATAGTCGCAACATTAATAACTTCTGGAACCAGACGACGAACTTTAACCTTCTCACCATTGATTTCTCGAAGCTCTGTCTTGGATTCAATAAAAACCACGGCCATTGGGTTGCCAATATTGTCACGTGTGACATTACTGAATGCTCGAGCACCTTTGCCATCTAAGGTTATTGATACCGCAGGTGTTCCAGATTGAGAATCGATTGTTGAGGCGGCATTGATAATATGCTCACCAGTCAACATTACACGATTATCTAATAGATAAGGTCTGCCGTCACGATGGTAGAACAATTTAGAACCAGCGGGGACACGACCATTTACCGCATCTTGTACATCATGTTCATTATCAACTAAACGAAATTCTAAGGTTGCAGTTGCGCCTAATATTTTCTTAGCTTGTGCGGTATCTTGCACACCAGGTAGTTGCACAACAATACGGCTATCACCCTGTTGTTGAACCGTCGGTTCTGCAACGCCCAACTCGTTGATCCGATTGCGTAATGTAATAATGTTTTGCTGTAAAGCGAGTGACTTGATTTCACGCAAAGCCACTTCAGTCAAATGCATTTCTAAAGAAGGCGGCGCACTATCTTCGATGACCGCAACTTTAAGCTGTGAATATTCATTACTTAACTTAGCTTCCGCCAGATCTCTGTGTTCAACAGTACGAAAACTAATGATGACATTATCTTTATTTACTTGAATCTTTTGATAACGAATTTTATCATCACGCAGTAAAGTTCGAAATTCACTCGCATAGCTATCCAAAGCTTGTTTTACGGCAGCATTCATATCCACTTCCATCAAGAAGTGAACACCACCACGTAGATCTAAACCGAGGTTCATGGGTTCAGCACCAATCGCCGATAACCAACTCGGTGTCGTAGGGGCAAGATTAAGCGCAACCGTGTAATCACCAGTAATGGAATTACTAAGCACATCTTTTGCTTTTAATTGAAGATCTGCATCAGCAAGTCTGACTAATAAGCGCCCATCTTCCATCTCGACACGTTTGTAAGAAATCGATTGTGCTTGTAAAGCCGTTTCTACTTGGCTCATTAGAGCTAGATCGACCTTGCCATTTCTTCCGGCTGAGACCTGAACGGCCGGGTCATCACCAAATAAATTAGGAACGGCAAATAAACCGCCAAGCAAAATTACAGCGACAATCAATAAATTTTTCCACAGGGGATAATGATTCATGTTGGATATCCTAAACGTGAACTTTACAGCTTCACGAGTATTGTTATAACTTTTTCAATGTACCTTTTGGCAACACTGAATTGATTGATTCGCGACGAACTTTCACTTCAAGATTTTCGGCTAATTGCACACTGATCGCATTATCACCAATATCAGTGATCTTACCCATCAAACCGCCATCAGTAACGACTTCATCGCCTTTCGTTAAGCTAGTTTGCATGTTGCGATGTTCTTTTGCGCGCTTTTGATTCGGGCGAATCAACATGAAATAGAACAAAACTAATAAAACAATTGGGAACGCAAAATCCATAATCCCCGGTGTAGCAGCTTCACCCGCAGCATGTGCTGGGGAAATCAAAAAATCCAACATAGTGTGTACTCAACAATAAAAAAGAAACCGATTATGCCACAGGCACGGCCTACCTTGATAGTTACTTACTCAGCTGTTGCCCGTAAAGCGTAAAAATCTTCGGTGAATTGGCTAAGTGTTCCGGTGGAGATAGCATTTCTAATACCCGACATTAGTGTCTGGTAATAATGCAAATTATGAATAGTATTCAAGCGTGGCCCTAACATTTCACCTGTACGGTCTAAATGATGTAAATAAGCCCGACTGTAGTTTTTACAGGTATAACAATCACACATCGGATCTAACGGACCAGTGTCAGTTTTATAACGGCTATTACGAATTTTGACCACACCATGATGAACAAACAAATGACCATTACGTGCATTACGTGTCGGCATCACACAATCAAACATATCTATACCGCGCGCGACAGCTTCGACTAAATCTTCTGGTCGACCGACCCCCATTAGATAATGAGGTTTATCTTGCGGCATTCTCGGGCCTAAATGGTCCAAAATACGAATCATATCTTCCTTAGGCTCGCCGACGGATAAACCACCGATGGCGTAACCATCAAAACCGATATCAGTTAGACCTTGCAGAGAAATATCACGTAAATTTTCGTGCATACCGCCTTGAATTATGCCGAATAAGGCTGAAGGATTATCACCATGCGCCTCTTTACTGCGTTTAGCCCAACGTAACGACAGTTGCATTGATTTTTCTGCCGTGTATTGATCGGCAGGATACGGCGTACATTCATCAAAGATCATCACAATGTCACTGCCTAAGGCACGCTGTACTGCCATCGACTCTTCAGGACCTAAAAAGACCTTGGCACCATTAATAGGCGATCTAAAATGGACACCCTGCTCGGTAATTTTGCGTAAATCACCCAAACTAAAGACTTGAAAGCCACCGGAGTCCGTCAGTATCGGCCCTTGCCAGCGCATAAAATCATGCAAGTCACCATGCAAATTGATGATCTCGGTGCCAGGACGAAGCATTAAGTGAAAGGTATTACCTAATACAATCTCGGCGCCCGTTGCAATGACTTCTTCGGGCGTCACTGATTTGACTGAGCCATAAGTGCCAACAGGCATAAAGGCCGGAGTTTCTACGGTGCCGCGATCGAAGGTTAAACGGCCGCGGCGCGCCAAACCATCTTGTGCTAAAAGATCAAAATCCATCACTAATTCCTGAAAAAATGTTGGCACAGGATACCATTTTCATCCGTTAAACACAGAGATCAGAGAGCAAAAACACGACACATAAGGTAGGATCGCTTTATTGTTTTTAATGGAAGCTATCTTTATGTCTGATTCTAAAATCATTGTTGCCTTAGACTATCCCAATGCAGATGCGGCATTAGCCTTAGCGAAACAACTTGATCCAGCACGTTGTAAACTTAAAATTGGCAAAGAGCTCTTTACGCGTTCTGGCCCGGCCACTGTAGAAACATTGGTCAAGCAAGGCTTTGATATTTTCTTAGATTTAAAATACCACGACATTCCTAACACCGTTGCCAAGGCCTGTTCTGCGGCAGCCGATCTAGGCGTATGGATGATGAATGTTCACACACTAGGTGGTAGCGCGATGATGACCGCTGCCCGCCAAGCTATCGGCAATAATGGCGATCGACCTTTGTTAATTGGCGTCACCTTGTTAACCAGTATGGATCAAACTACATTTGATGAAATAGGTTTACAGGGCTCAATTAGCGACACCGTTTTACGCTTAGCTGCTCTTGCTAATAAAAGTGGCTTAGATGGTGTGGTATGTTCGGCGCAAGAAGCGACGCTATTACGCGCTCAACATAACGATAATTTTCAGCTAGTAACGCCGGGAATTCGTCCTGAAAATAGTGTGCAAGGTGATCAACATCGTACTATGACGCCTGCTAAAGCAATCGCGGCAGGTAGTAGTTATCTAGTTATTGGTCGACCTATCACTGCTGCAGAAAGCCCAATGGCGGCACTGGCGGCAATCGAACTTAGCCTTAACTAAATACTAGTTCATTTGAAATAAAAAAGCCCGTGAATGCTCTCATTCACGGGCTTTTTTATTAGCTGGTTATCTATTTATTTAAACTTTAAACTTACTGGCAGCTTCTTGTAATTGGGCTGATAAGGCTGACATAGTCGCTACAGCGGACAATGTGTCTCTTGCGCCATCAGCGGTATGTTCTGCAACTTGACTGATATTGACAATACCGCGATTAATATCTTCTGCTACTGATGATTGTTCGTTGGCAGCACTTGAAATCGAAGCACTCATTTCGTCCATTGTGGTAATCATTGCCGTTATCGTGTCTAACGCCACGCCAGCACAGGCGGCTTTTTCGACACTTGTTTTGGCACTTACACGACCGTCACTCATGACCTTGACGGCAGCCTTAGCACCTTGTTGTAAGCGCCCTACCATCTCTTCAATCTCGTGAGTTGAAGATTGTGTTCTGGCAGCTAAGGTACGAACTTCATCGGCTACCACAGCAAAACCACGACCATGTTCACCTGCCCGAGCAGCTTCAATTGCGGCATTTAAGGCCAATAGGTTTGTTTGCTCAGTAATCCCTCTAATAACATCAACAATTGCGCCGATATTACCGATATCAGCTTCAAGATTATTGAGTGTTTCTGCCGCTTTTTCGACTTCATTCGCTAATGAATCTATCGCGCCCATTGCTTCAAGAACAACTTGCTTACCAGCCTTAGCTTCACTATCAGCATTACGTGCAGCATCTGCCGCACCTTTTGCCGTTCTAGCCACTTCTTGCACCGATGCCGCCATTTCATTCATTGCCGTAGCAACTTGGCCTGTTTCTGCTTGCTGGGTCATTACACCATCTGCCGTTTGCTTGCTGATGGTTGCCATATTTTGAGTCGCGCTTTCTAATTGAGTGACGCCGCCGACCAAGGTATGAACTAAATTAGCTACATTTTTCCGAGCGTTATCTAATTCAAAAGCCATCCAGCTAAAGTCACTTTTCCCTGAAATGCTGACTTTTTGCGTGAGATCACCTTTTTTGATATTTTGAATACCTGCAACCAGTATATTTGCACGAGCCATGCCTACATTGCCGATATAGGTGGCAATTAAATACAATAATGCACCCACGATCGCAATGAATATTGTCAAAATTGTTATCTGGTCATTAGGTTTTGTACCAGAAACATTCAGATACCAAACCACACCTAATACCAACATCAAAAATACAATGCCCAACCCAGCGACAATTTGCATTCTTCTTTTCAAGGAATAATTCTCTAATTTAAACATTACCAGCTCCACTTATCATTATTATTCTGTCTCTATGCGAACACACTTAAACCCAAGGCAATGTCTTGTTCCACTAGATTGACATCTTGGTTAGTAGGTTCGGTATCAGCATCAAGATTGTCTCTATCTGAATTCGAACCATTATTCGTTGTTTTATTATTATCTTGCTCATCGGTCCCAGAAAAATTTTCCTGCGACACATCAGCATGAGCTAACTCCATCCCATTTTCTTGAAAACTCTCACGTAATCTTGGTAGTGCTTGTTCCAAGGCATCACGCGTTGCTGCATGTTGCGCGATAAAGCTAATAGTCGCCTGATCATGATGCATGTGCAACTTAACTTCAACAGGGCCCATATTAGCAGGATTCAATTTTAAAGACGCTTGCTGTACACCTTCACGTGCCATCCAAATCACCCGACTACTTAATACACGGCTCCACGCTTCTGATTGAAGTGCAGGTTGTAAATTCAAAGTAGGCTGACCTGACACGGCAGGAGAACCAACAGCGTTAGCGCTTAAAGGTGCTGGCGACGTCAACAGCACCGATGAAGCACCAGCGCTACGTTCAAATACATTACTGGTCGATGATGACCCTTTTAATTTTAAATTAGTGGCTAGTGCCATTATTTTTTGCTCTTCACTTAGCCCTTGTTTACTAACGGGGGTCAATGATGCGTTTGTCACTATTTTTTGCTCTACCGCTGAAGCTAACTTGTCACCGTCCGCATTAGGCTTCTTTAGTAAGGCATTTAATATATCCGATCTTAAACTCTGTGCTTGCTGTTTTTGCTCTGGATTTTCATTTTCCAGCTCCGCTGGCTTAGTATCAGCTTTGTTAGCTAACGAAATATCACCAGCAAGCTTACTATTTTCTGCCGCTTGAACTTTATTATTAGTCTCTATCACATTCTTTTTGATCGCACCCGCCTGCCCAACTAAAGTCAAAGCAGTGTGATGTTCAAGAGGGATTGCATCGTCTGATTTTGCCTTAGCATTAAGAGCAATGTTCAGTACATCATCACTGAGTATTTCAGATTCGCTCTCTTCTGTAGGAGTACTTAACGAGACTTCAGCAGTAACAGCAACCTTATTTTCATCGGTGTAATCTTTCTTTTCTGCACTTTCAACTGAATCGTCCGGCAACTTCTTGCCGCTTTTTTCACTTAAAACTTCCGTTTTAGTATCTACATTGTTACCAGATTTGACTGCAGTATTCTCAGTTTCATCGGCCTTATTTGGTTTTTTATGTTGTTGAATAGCCTGCTTATCTACTTGTTTATCTAGAGCAGATGAAAAGGTGTCAACCTTTCTCTCATCAGTGTCTGTAGCCTGATTCTTTATGTGCTTTTGACTTGCATTACTGCTGGTCATTGCCACGTCTGTTTTTAATAAAAATGCCTGAGCCATACAGTCTCCTCCAGCGTCATTTTGATGCCGTTTCACTTGTTTATACTAGTAAGCTAGCAATCAATATGCCAACCATAAATTTTAATTGTAGATAAATAGAGGTGTGGTGCAGCAACTTATTTTAGCTTAACAGCCAATAAGATACCGCATGAGCACCGTTACCAATACCACTAATCGTCACCTGATGACTGCGGTGTTGAAACCCACGCTTTTGCAGCGGCCTTAGCTTTGCGCTCTGCTAATGCAGGCTTGGTAGCTATGACTTGTTTAGCCACGGGCGCTGATAAATCGCCACCCGTATTAAAAAAGGTCATTAGACGTTGCAGGCATTTTCCTTGCTCTTCTAATGCAGAGTTAGCCGCGGCAGCTTGTTCAACGAGCGCTGCATATTGTTGCGTCATCTCATCCATTTGCATCACAGCTTTGTTGACATGCTCAATACCCTGTGTTTGCTCAGCACCGGCGGCAGCAATTTCGAAAATAATAGCCCCCGCTTTCTTGGCACCAATCACTATGTCTTCTAAGGTTATGCCTGACTCATCCACCAGCATTGAACCTTCTTTCACTTTTTCACCACTATCATTAATCAAAGCTTTAATTTCTTTCGCAGCAGAAGCTGAACGTTGAGCCAAGCTTCTAACTTCAGATGCTACCACTGCAAAACCACGCCCTTGCTCACCTGCACGTGCTGCTTCAACTGCAGCATTAAGTGCTAATAAATTAGTCTGGAAGGCGATCTCATCAATTACGTCGATAATATCAGTCACTTTCTTACTTGAGGAACTGATCGATATCATAGCCGAAATTGCATTTTTAATAACCGCGCCACCTTTTTCAGCTTGCTCTCTCGTATTAGTTGCCAACTGATTGGCTTGACGAGCATTATCGGAGTTTTGTCGTACCGTACTTGTTAGCTTTTGCAAGCTTGCAGCCGTTTCTTCTAATGATGATGCCTGTTCTTCTGTTCGTTGGCTTAAGTCAATATTACCTTCAGAAATTTCACTGGATGCCATGGCAATAATACTTGCTACTTCATTAATGTCTTTTACTGTTTGAGCAAGTTTAGTGATGGTGTCATTGATTGCTGTTTGCAGCATGGCAAACTCACCTTCATATTCGCCCTCTAAAGTTTGTGTCAAATCACCGCTAGATACTGCTCTGATCACAATCGAGGTATCCATCATGACTTTACCTACCATCATTTGTTGTACTTTATTAGCGGTGATATCAGATGCATATTTAACCACTTTATATGGCTTACCATTCAAATCCAGAATAGGGTTATACGAGGCTTGTAGCCAAACTTCTTTTCCGCCTTTGGCTATGCGTTTATATTCGCCCGCATCATACTCACCCCGATTCAGTTTCGCCCAAAACTCGGTATCTTCTGGACTGTCAGCCAAACTGGGTCCTGCCAACATACGATGATGTTTATTGATCACTTCATCACGGCGGTAGCCAACAAGGTCAAGAAAGTTCTGATTAATATCTATGATAGTGCCATCCATATCAAAACTGATAACAGCCATAACCTTATTAATAGCTGCCAATTGGCCTTCAAGATCAACAGTTCTGTCATTCTCAACTACTAATTCTTTCTTGCTCGTAATCTGCTTTTCTGACTCCACCTCCACCTGCTCATATGCTTGCAACATAATGGATGCGATTTTATTTAATGTGTTTTGCCATGCCCGTGCGACTGCTGGAACCCAACGATTACCTGCAAACTCCTGCATTACAGCTAATAAATTTTCAGCTACAAGAGGGTAATGTTCGGCGGTGACACCATAATCGACATGGCGCGCACCCAACCCTTTTAAATACTCGTTGAGTACATCAGGTTTGCGCAGGTTCTGCACTAGAAGCACCAGTGCTGCCAGTAGCTTCTTTTGCTGTTCTGCCACTGAGCTACCAGAAAACAAGGGCATCATTGCAGGGTAATGCTCAAATAGCCGTTGATAAAATCGCGCGATAAGTGCATCACCTTGTAGTGCTAAAGCGGCAAAACTTTCCTCTAGTAACTCCACTTCTGTTTTTTCTTTTTGAACTTTTTCTACTTTCCGACGAGATGAATCATGTCTTGTCCGTGAACGTGTCGGAGCTACTTGCTGAGGTTCAGATTTATTAGGTTCAGTTAACCACGCTAAGGGGTCATCCCCCATCGGTGTTTTGTTTTCTGCCATCAGCTTGTTCTCCCGCCTAATAAATCTTGTGCTAGTGACTGATAATCTTCAGCACCGGCACTCTTTTCTTTGTATTCAAATACCGATTTCCCAAAACTCGGACATTCGGCTAACGACACGTTTTCTCTAATGACAGTATTTAACACGCGGCCTGGGAAATATTTTAATATTTTCAGCCTTACTTCTGCTGTAAGCCTTCGTCTTAATTGCATTCGTGTTGAAACGATCCATAAACGGATGCTATGTCCTAAGACGGATTCTGAACGCTTTAATATTTGCATCATCCGCGATAGACCCTGTAATGACAGATAATCACCTGATACGGGTATGACTAATTCATCTGCCGCGAACATGGCGTTAATACCCAATAAACCGGATGATGGTGGACAATCTATCAACACAAAGTCACCTGTCAGCAATGTTGATGCTTCTATCGCCCGCCGTAATGTATGCCCTCGCGATGACCCGCCTAATGCGACATGTTCAAAATCAGCCAAATTATTTCCAGCACATACCACATCTAGATTATGACGAGCAGCTATCAGATAATCATCAAGCTTTTCGCCTTCTAACAAAATCCGATCTAAACCGCCTTGATCATTTTTTAAGCCAAGACTAATCGCTACCTGACCTTGTGGATCCATATCTAATAAAGTGACTTTTTTACCCGCCAACGCCAAGGCATGCCCCAAATTGACTGTCGTTGTGGTTTTCCCCACACCGCCTTTTTGATTCATGATGGCAATAACTCGACACATTTTTATAACCTCTGACTACTGGGACTTAACCCAGTGCCTCGATACTTAATAAACTATCGATATTGAGAATCATCATCATACTGTCATCGATCGACACCAGACCTGTAATAAAGTCTGTATTGAATGAGAGACCAAAATCAGGGGCTGGTTTGACATCTTCCGGCAACACATTATGTACATCTGATACAGCATCAACAACAATAGCCACCTTTCGCGGTGTAATACCATCCACTTTAAGTACAATGACCACTGTTGTGGGGGTGTATGCAAGTGCAGGCATACCAAAACGTAGTCGCAAATCAACTAGCGGTACTATCGCGCCGCGTAAGTTCAATACACCGCATAAATAATGAGGTGAGTTAGGAATATGGGTGACCCTATCCCAGCCTTTTATTTCTTGAACACGCAAGATTTCAACCCCATATTCTTCATCAGCTAGTAAGAATGTTAGGTATTGCTCTGAGCCATCCTCTTTTTGTTCCATCAAATCTACAGAGTCACTCACTGCTTGAAATCCACTCATTGTGTTCTCCTTAGGCCGCACGGTCGTTATTGAGCTTCATTTTGGCCAATGAAGGATCACGATATAACGCCATCAATCCTGCGACATCAAGAATCAGCGCAACGCTACCATCACCCAAAATAGTCGCCCCAGATACACCGATCACTTTGCGGTAATTGGTTTCCAAACTCTTAATCACTACGTGTTGTTGTCCTAATAGATCATCAATGAATAAACCAGCTTTTTGACCTTCACCTTCAACGATAACCAACAAGCCTTCTTCTAGCTCGGTGATTTTTGGCGTTAAATTAAACACGCTATATAAACGGATGATGGGTACGTATTCATCACCTAATTTATACAACTTACCCTGACCTGATACTCGTTTGATATCAATAGCTTTTATCTCCACTGTTTCAATAATAGCAATCAACGGAATAATGTAATTCTCATCGGCAACACGAATGGTTTGTCCATCCATAATTGATAATGTAAGCGGTAAACGAATGGTAAAAACAGAGCCTTCTCCACGCTTAGAGAACACCTCAACAGTTCCGCCAAGGCTACTGATATTTTTACGCACGACATCCATGCCCACACCACGACCAGAGACGTCGGTAACTGTGTCTACCGTTGTAAAGCTGGGCAAAAATATCAACTCATCAATCTTTTCAGGGCTAAGTACATCGCCCTCGTTCATTAAGCCCTTTTCTATCGCTTTTTTTAAGATTTTATCTTCATTAAGACCAGCACCATCATCATGAACCTCAATAACAATACTGCCCCCTTGATGAAAGGCTTTTAGTTGAAGCGTACCCGTTTCATCCTTACCTGCTGCCACGCGAACTGCAGGGGTTTCCAACCCATGATCCAGAGCATTACGCACTAGATGCACTAATGGAGCACCAATTTTCTCCAGCACTGTTTTATCGAGTTCGGTTTGCTCTCCGGTGAGTTTCAACGCAACTTTTTTACCCATCTTATCGGTCATATCATGGACAAAACGAGGGAATCGATTGAAAGCAAAACTTATAGGTAACATCCGGATCCGCATGATGCCTTCTTGCATTTCACGAGTATTACGCTCTAATTGGGCCAATCCATCATTCAGCCGTGGCAGCATTTCGAGCGTGAATTTCTCACCAATCTGACTTAACATAGATTGGATAATCACCAACTCACCCACCATATCAACCAATGAATCTACTTTATCGGTACCTACACGAATAGAGGCTGCTGCCGCAGTTACGGGGATTGATTTTACCTTAGTAGCCTGAGCGACAATCGTAGATGCTATTTCTTCGGGTGCTAATGTAGACGCCATTGCATCGGCTATTTCCGCCTGCTCAGTCTCACTCATGGTGTCCTCAGAGTCTAAGATTGCGGCTATTTTCTCGACCATCACGGATGGTTTTACGGGCTCAGTGCTGCAGAGCGGGATAATGACAAGCTCACAATCATCATCAACCCATGCAAATATCTCGATCACATCGGATTCAGCAATATCACCTCGTAAGGTTAATATCCATTTAAGATAACTATCTTCTGGTTCTAAGTCAGAAAATGGTGGCAATTCATCGTCATCAAGCGCGATAGATAAATCACCTAGACTAGCCAATTCACCGAACATACGGACGGGATCGTTACCTGTTTGAAATAAATGGCGATGAGGGCGGAAGTCAATTAGCCACCCAGCATTAGACTTCTCAGCTTTCCGCTCAGACTCTTGTTTATCATTAGCTAACGCTACCGCTTGCAGCTCAACGTCACTCGCCATCATTACTTCTAATTGTTGTCTTATATCAGCAATACGATCATCGTCTGTCTCGACCTTCTGTTGCACTGCAGTTAACATTTCACGTAATACGTCCACCGTATCTAGTAGTAAATTCGTCGATTCCACACTTACTTCACGTTCGCCATTTCTCATGTCATCGAGCATCGTTTCTATTACATGCGTAAATGTGGAAACATCCATAAACCCAAACGTGCCTGCTCCACCTTTAATTGAATGTGCCGCTCTAAATATAGTATCTATGGCATCAACATCTGCTACACCGACATCGAGGCTAAGCAAGCCGCTTTCCATCGTGTCCAGACCTTCGAAACTTTCTTCGAAAAACACATCCTGAAATTGTGAAATATCAATACTCATCGTTTCTTTCTACCTGACTTTAGAGTGCACGTCCTCCACAAACATAACGTAAGGAATTGTTTATTAAAAAGTAAATTACCCCAGCACTTTTCGAATTGTTGCTAACAACTGATCTGGGTTGAAAGGTTTAATTAACCAACCCGTAGCACCTGCTGCTCGACCTGCTTGTTTCTTATCCATGCCCGCTTCCGTAGTTAACACCAAAATTGGGGTAAATTTAAATGCCGGTAATGCCCTTAACTCGGTTATTAAAGTAAAACCATCCATAATTGGCATATTCACATCGGTTAATACCAAATCAAAAGCTTGTGTTCTTGCGATCTCTAACGCCTGTTTGCCATCTACAGCATTGGTTACGGTATGACCCGCCGCTTTCAATGTGAAAGCCACCATTTGCCTCATCGAAGCTGAATCATCAACTGCCAAAATTCTCGCCATGGGATTTTATATTCCTCTTTTTGACACACTATATCCCAAATTTATTTTATTCACGCTTAGATGGCGAATGACTACTGAGCGACCTCAAATAGTATTGTCAGTCATATTCATAAGTGTTGCCAACCCTAACATTTTGGCACTACGCACAAACGCCTCACTCGCGCCTTCCCAAAGTAAAACATGACCGTGTTTCTCCGCTTCTTTTGAAAAAGCATAAATCATCTGCATCGCCGCAGTATCAACACGCTCAATCTTACGTACATTGAACTGTATGGTATGACCTTCTGCTAAGCTGGTTAACACACGCTCATACATATCCCCTACGTTGGCAATTCCTAAGGCATCACCACAATCTATTACCGTTATTTCTTTGTCAGACATTACTTATTTCCTTGTTCTCAATAGCGTATAAGAAAATCACAATATGTTTGTAGCATTTCGTCCCAACGTTCACGGTGACTGAGCGATTTTTCCGGCAAACTTAAATCGGTTATTTTTGCCGCTTTATCATTGTCATGTATCGCGCTAAGCTTTCTTTGTTGCCGATACATTTGACTTGTCATTACAGCCTTATGCCCCGCCATATCATGTTTTCCTATTATCTATAATCACTTCCGAGCAATCTTTTTCACCCTATACAGTAACTATAATGCAGAGACCATGCCAGCTAATTTTCACAGCATAATATGTATGATAAATACACAGCCAAAGTATGCTGACAAGATAGAGAAAACAGTATTCTATAATCAAGTAGCAAACTGGTTGATATAAATTCGGAAGTTTAATGAGTAATATTGACTCATAGTTCAAAGATTTTTAGACTAAAAATCTAGAGGCAATCTTAGCGAGATCGACGCAGCCATTGCGAGGTATTGCGTTCATCATTATCTAGTTGTTCTTGTCGCGATTCTTGTTTGAACTCTTCATCCTGATAACGACCCACTAGTGATTGCATAGCTTGTTCTTTACTGCTGGCTTGTTGCCACAATACGCGATGGCGTGCCAAAGTAGCATAACGCGCTTTAACTTGTTGGGTTTGAGCCTCAATGGCTTGATCTAGGTGAACCAGAAAGCTCCGTAACTCCAATACTTTTTGTGCTGTCATTACCAAAGTATCACCACGGCGAAACCTATCGAGGTACTCAGATCTGTAGCGATGCAAATCATCCAATTGTTCCTTATCTGCTAACCAGGCAACATTAGCAGTACCGACTTTTATAAGGGCTGCTTCAGTGTCTTTAGCTGCTATAACAACAACAGGGGATAATCGCTTTGATCGTTTCATATTTCTAATGTATCAGGATTTAGCATTAAAGATGAGATTAAAAACGCTTTGTGTTTTGATTGATCGTCATCGGTGATGTGGCTTTATTATTAGGATTCGGTTCTTGCATCACTTGCTTCAAATTCGCCAAGCTTTGTTGCCAATTTACGGCTTGATCCATATCTTGCTTAATAAGCATTTGTAGTCGTGGATACAATGCTATCGCTTCATCAATTTCTGAATCAGTGCCCATCGCATAGGCACCTATATTGATTAGGTCTTGATTTTGTCGATACGTTGCAAAGATACGTTTGAACAATTGCGCCAGCCCAATATGCTCTTTGGCTACAATTTGTGGCATAACTCGACTAATTGATGCTTCAACATCAATCGCAGGGTATTGACCCGCTTCTGCTAGGCGACGTGATAATACAATGTGACCATCTAAAATGGCCCTTGCTGAATCAGCAACCGGATCTTGCTGATCATCACCTTCGGTCAAAACGGTATAAATAGCAGTAATAGCACCTTTACCCTGAGCGCCCGTACCGGCACGTTCAACTAGTTGTGGTAATAATGCAAATACAGAAGGCGGATAACCTTTGGTGGCTGGTGGCTCACCTATTGCCAAGGCAATTTCACGTTGTGCTTGGGCAAAACGGGTAAGAGAATCCATTAACAATAAAACTTGCTTACCTTGATCACGGAAATACTCAGCAATACTGGTTGCCAACATCGCACCATGCAAACGCATTAAAGGAGAATGATCGGCAGGTGATGCCACCACGACTGCTCGCTTCAGACCTTCTTCACCCAAAATATCTTCAATAAATTCTTTAACTTCTCGACCACGCTCACCGATCAAACCTACTACTATCACATCGGCTTCGGTAAACTTGGTCATCATGCCTAACAGCACACTTTTACCTACACCACTGCCGGCAAATAACCCCATCCTTTGGCCACGGCCAACACTTAGCAAGGCATTAATCGCTTCTACACCGACATCTAAATGTTGGCGTACTGGTGAGCGTGCTAGCGGGTTAATCGGCTGGCCATGTAAGGGTACACGGTCGTTTACTTTTAATGGGCCTTTGCCATCTAAAGGTTTGCAAGCGCCATCCACCACGCGACCTAATAAACCATCACCTACTGGCACTTGAGAATCACTAGCAAGCGGCCTAACACGCGCATTGGGTACTAGCCCTCGCATATCACCCGTTGGCATCAAATAAAGGATTTCACCCGAAAAGCCTACCACCTCAGCTTCTACTGTACGGCCTGCCGCACATTCTATTTCACAGCGGCTACCTATTGCGGCTTGAAAACCAACGGCCTCTAGGGTCAAACCTACCATTCGAGTTAAACGTCCCTTTACTGGCAGTACTTCTGTCGGGTCATTATCTAGTCTTTGTTGATGTTCTCTTAATCGTGACCGCCAATTTTCAGTGCGGTTAGCTTGCAGAGATAACGCATTACTCGGCGTGGTCACTACTTCGTTCCTCACCCAATAATTTATTAATTACACTATTCAGACGTGCTTCCACTGAGGCATCAACAGTCGTATCGACGGTTTCAAGTCGAACACCACCCCGCGTTAATAAAGGATCTGCTATCCAATGCCAGCCGCCATCATCTTCAAGTGATAAGCCTTTTTTTACTAACTCCACATCTAGGGGGTGCAAAAATATCTTTAATTTCCGATCATTGATTGGTAACACGACCATCGCGGCACGAACTGCACCAATCACATGTTCGGGCTGCATTTTTAATTCTCGACGCACTAATTGCCGCGTCATCGTTGTCACTAGGGCAAGTAAATCCGTTTCAATTTGTTGATCTAACTCTAATAGCGGCGTATTTAAAGTGGTCATGATCTGTTTCAAATAGTTCACTTGCTGATTTATTTGTTGTTGTCCCGCGGCTAAGCCAGCCTTGTTACCAGCGTCACGTCCCAACTCAAATCCGGCTTTATAGCCTTCCTCTTCCGCATCTTTTTGTAGTGCTTCTATATCTTCTACAGTAAATAATTTATGAGATTCATCTTCAACATCATTAACCGACACCATTTTTGGTGCCTGCCAACGTTCATAAGCCGCGTTAAGCTCTTCTGATGACACAACATCAGACTGTGCAGTAATGAGCTCATTATCAGAGGAAGTCATCGCCACCACCGCCACCTAACATAATTTCACCTTTATCAGACAAAGTACGCGCGGCAGTAAGTATCACTTTTTGAGCCGCTTCGACATCACTCACTCGCACCGGAGGCATTGCTTCTAAATCATCGCGTAACATTTCAGCAGCCCGTTGTGACATATTTTTAAGGAATTTTTCTCGCAGACTTTCATCAGCGCCTTTCAAGGCAAGCTGTAACTGATCAGTTTGGATTTCACGCATCAAGGTCTGAATGCCACGATCATCAACATCAATAAGATTATCAAAGACAAACATAAGATCTTCGATACCTTGGCCCAAATCAGGTTCAGATTCTTTTATTTTCTCCATGATGGCCGCTTCAACACTGCCTTCAACAAAGTTGAGTATATCGGCCGCTGTTTTCAGCCCACCAACCGACGTTGTTTGACCACCGGCATTACCACTAAATTGTTTTTCTAAAATATCATTCAATTCAGTTAATGCTGACGGTTGAATACCATCTAATGTTGCAACACGCAGTAAAATATTTGCTTGATCGCGCTCAGGAAATTGGGAAAGGACAGATGCGGCCTGATCGGCTTCTAAAAAGGAGCAGACAATCGCAATAATTTGTGGATGCTCTAGTCGAATAACTTCGTAAATGGCGCGAGAATCCATCCATTTAAGTTGTTCTAAGCCATTAGTATTGCCACCTGACAAGATCCGGTCTAACAAACTACCCGCCTTATCCTCGCCTAATGCGCCCACCAACATTTTACGAACATAATCATGTGAACCGATACCTAAGCCCGTTTCTTGTTCTACGGTAGACACAAAGTCATCCAATACACTTTTTACTTCAAGCCGATTCACATTACTTAGTCTCGCCATGGCCTGACCAATCTTTTGCACTTCTTTCGGCGTCATGTGCTTCAATACTTCCGCCGCATCAGTTTCACCTAATGACCGCAAGAATACTGCCGCTTTTTCTGTGCCTGTTAATTTTCGTGCTTCTTCAGCCATTATGCATCACTCGCCGACCAATTTTTAACCACTTGCGCAACTAATGCAGGATCTTGCTGCACTAAGCTACGTACATTACTCAGTTGTTCTTCCATATCGGCGGAACCCGTGGTGATCTTAGCGATGTCATCGCCAGTAGAACCCGTAGCTGCTCGTTGTTGCGTAGATGGGCTACCTTGGGAGTTAGCACCTGAATTTTGCTTATTATCTGCTACAGGGATCTTATTTAAATCTTTAAAAGCAGGGCGAATCACACCGAAGATTAAGAATAATACCAATAATCCACCCAATACTTGTTTAGCAACATCCCACACCCATGTTTGCTGCCATATCGGTAGGTCAGGCAAAGCGGCAACTATAGCAGGCACGATAAACGGTGCATTAACCACATTTAAACTATCACCTCGGGCTTGATTAAAACCAATTGCATCCATCACCAAAGCATTGATTCGTGTCATTTCCGGTTCTGTAAGTGCCGTAGTAATCACGTTACCTTCTGCATCAAGACTATGACGCTCATCAATTAATACTGCAACACTTAATTTTCTAACCGCTCCTGGAGCGACACGGGTATGGCTTATCGTACGGTCTAATTCATAATTCGTCGTACTGTTTTTGCTACTACTACCAGGTACTGTTGAACTAGATTCTTGGGTAGCATTAGTTGCATTAATTGTCGTTTCAGGAGCAACACCACCTCCAGCGGGTTGATTGCTTAGCGCGCCAGGCACACCCATTGCACCGCCAGCACCTACACGTTTTTCTTCTTGTATTTGTTCACTACGCACGGCGGCAAGATCAGGGTTATAACTTTCTTGAGTTTGCTCAGTGACGGTGAAATCAACTTCAGCGACCACTTGGGCTCGAACACCGTCCATACCCACAATCGGAGACAATATATCTTCAATACGGCGAATATAGCCTTTTTCTAATTTTTGGGTGTATTCCAACTGAGTATCACTTAATGCCACATTAGCATCACGATCATTTTTGCTCAGCAGTCGCCCCCGTTGATCGACGACAGTAACGTCTGCATTAGACATATTGGGTACACTTGATGCCACCATATGGGTAATGGCCGTCACTTGACCCGGTTCTATGTTTCTTCCTGCATATAAATTTAAGATGACGGATGCCGTTGGCTCTTTACGATCACGAACAAAAACAGATTGTTTTGGTGTCGCCAAATGTACGCGAGCACTTTGAACATTATTTAATTGTGAGATTGAACGTGAGAGCTCTTCTTCCATAGCGCGTTGATAACGGGCGCGCTCTACAAATTGGCTGGTACCAAATCCTTGATCACCATCCAACATTTCCATACCTTGAGTTGAGCTCCGTGGAAGACCTTCTGCGGCCAGTTTCATACGTAGAGCTTGCACTTCAGAAGCAGGTACTAATAATGCACCCGTAGTAGGATCTAACTTATATTCAATATTAGATTGCTGCAAGATAGCGACAACCTCTGCAGATTCTTTCGGCTGCATCCCTGAAAACAACACCTGATAATTTGGCGTTTGTGACCACATCAATACATAACCACCAATTGCAATACTGGCTGCAATGGCGACTAAAAACATGATTTGTTTCATAACAGGTTGGCGCGAGACGTTAGCTTGCATTGCACCAAGTGGTGTAGTGGGCAATGGCATCGTTCCTGGAGAATTAATAGTGGCTGGGGCGTTTTCCATGATTTTTCTCTTTAAGTATCAATTATAGAGTTTAGGAAATCTAAACGCTCATTCTCATCACTTCTTCATATGCCGAAACTAACTTATTTCGTACTTGCAATGTTGCTTGAAAGGCCACACTTGCTTTTTGTGATGCAATCATCGCATCAGCTAAACTGACGCTGGGATCACCCATTTCAAAAGCTGTTTTAAGCTTGCCAGAGGCTTGTTGCGTTTCGTTAACTTGATCAACCGCTGATTTCATTAAGCTTGAAAAACTCACCGAATCGCCACCTTCGCTTTGACTAGGTGTCGTAATTTGAGGTATTTGTTGAGATGCTTGTGCTTGTGCGGCACGCATTTGCATTAATAATTGGTTAGGGTCAATTGCATTAATCATCATGGTTCTCCAGTAATTCTTTGGTTAACCTTACTTATGCAGACTTCTTGCCAACCTTCTCTGGAATCTCAACGCCTTGCTCTCTAAATCGCGTAATCTTATATCGTAGCGTGCGTTCACTTATCCCTAAATCGTTAGCGGTAGCGCGTCTAGCACCATTATTATTTTCTAATGCTTCAATAATATGCCGCTGTTCATGGCTACGTAAATCATCATTTAAACTATTATCAATGCCATGTTCACTGTCAGTATTTTGACTATTACTGAACTCCATAGCCATAGACTCAAAGGCTAAATCTTGTGCCTTAATACTATCGCCAGATTGCAAAATTAACGCGCGCTGTAAAACATTATCTAATTCACGGACATTGCCTTGCCAGTAATTAGCTAATAATGCTTTCACCGCACTTTTATCAAACTCTGGTGCCAAACGTTTTGCTTGACGACAATGACGACTTATCAACTGTTGGGCCAACGGTAAAATATCGTCTGGTCTTTCTCGCAATGGCAATAATTGCAAAGGAAACACATTCAAACGATAGAATAAATCTTCTCTGAAGCGTCCCGCTTTTATTTCTTCACGTAAGATTCTGTTTGTTGTTGCAAGTACTCGTACATCTAAAGATAATAATTTACGTCCACCTAATCGTTCCACTTCTCGTTCTTGTAACACACGTAATAACTTCGCTTGCAAACTCAAGTCCATTTCAGAAATTTCATCGAGTAAAATTGTGCCCTGCTGTGCCTGCTCAAATTTACCGGCATAGGCTTGACTAGCCCCTGTAAAGGCTCCTTTTTCATAACCAAATAAGGTAGCTTCTAGCATGTTTTCAGGAATGGCGGCGCAATTGATTGCTATAAATGGCTTGTCATTTCGTGGTGAATTGTCGTGTAAAAATCGAGCAAGGACTTCTTTACCCGTTCCACTTTCACCAGTAATTAATACTGTGGCATCTGTATCGGCCACCCGGCGAGACAAGCTTAATAAATCTCTTGAACTCTTATCTACAGCAATCATATTCTCCGTACTAGGTGCAGTACGAATATAACGCTGAACACGATCTAACAAATCATCTGCTTCAAAAGGTTTAATTAAATAATCACTGGCCCCTTCATGCATCGCTTCAACAGCGCCTTGCACAGTGCCATAAGCAGTCATCAATAAAATCGGTAGATCGGGTAGTAATGCCCGTGCCTTTTTCATTAAGGTATGACCATTCATTGGCCGCATTTGTAAGTCGCTTAACAGCAGGCCAAAAGATTCATTAGCTAATTTATCTAATGCGCTTTGCCCCTGATCCGTTGATGATACCTTATATCCCGCTAACTCTAACGTGTCACATAATGCACCACGAAGATCATTATCATCTTCTACAACTAACACGGTTGATTTATTCATTATCGTTCCTTACTTCTTATTTTTGAGCCGTGAGCATAAAATTATCCGCAGGCTGATACCTAGGTAAACGTAAGCAAAATGTACTACCTTCACCTTCATCACTTTCAAACCACAACTCACCTTTATGAGCCTTTGCTATCGATTTTACGACGGCCAATCCTAAGCCTGTTCCTGAAGAACGCGTTGTAAAAAAAGGCGTCAAGATTTTATCTTGATCAGCTTTAGCAATGCCTACACCATCATCCTCTACACTGATTTCTATATAAGTCGTATTCTCTTCATCTTGAATTATGTCAGCAAAAATAATGACTTCTCCACCAGCCTCGCAGGCTAAACGAGCATTATTCACTAAATTGTTAAGCGCACTGGTCAGTGCGTCCTTACTTCCATAAACATAAGTGCCTTCGGCAGCATCATTTATTTCGAAATGTATATTTTCTATATCTGATTGCGATCTAAATTGCTGCTCAACGCCTGCCAGCAAATCTTGCAGTAAAACCGGAGCCGTCTCCGCCATATCACCACGCGAAAATGCCAACATGTCTTTTACCAAACGCTCCATGTGGCTGATACTATTATGCAAGCGCTTAGCAAAACGTTGTATTAACTGTGGATCGGTATTGTCTTTTAATAGCGGCGCGACATATAACAAAGCCGAAGATAAAGGCGTGCGAATTTGGTGTGCTAATCGTGCAGCCATCTCACCCATTGAAGATAATCGTTGTAAATGTGACACTTGCTGCTGGAGCTGGCGCGTTTCAGTGACATCATTCACCAACACAATCTGACCCGGTTCATCATCTAGCGGACTCGTTGAAATATGAACTAATCGACCATCATTCAACGACATGTCATGACCATCATTTGCTTGCGGTCGGAATGCCCGTTCAATAATCGTTGTCCAAGCTTGTCCATCTAATGGTTGACCTAATAATTCGGCTGCAGCAGCATTACTTTGTTGAATCACGCCATCACCATTCAATACAATTACACCGCCAGGTAATACAGCTAAAAGACGTGTCATTCGTGTCGCCGAATGGTTCAGTTGGTCATCAAGATAGTCACTCGAATGAACATTATACAAGGCGGCATGATCAAGCACAGGCGTACTAAACCGTGGGCACTGCTCTCCTGCTACTAATGTTTCATTCATACTTTACCCCGCATAACGACACAGTGTTTTCGTTATTTAGAGCAATAAACATGCCTGCCAGTAATTACCATATAAATTCAATGACTTACGTAAAAATCTTAACTTGGCGTCAACGCACTGACTCGCTTTTTAAACTATTCGTACTAGCTCGTCACCATCGCGCTGAATACCATATTTACGCATTTTTTCCACCAATGTGGTACGGCGCATTTTTAATCTGTTTGCTGCGTGTGCTACTACACCCGTAGCTTCATCTAAAGCTTGTTTAATCAATAAATATTCAAGGTTTGCAAGGTGCTCTTTTAAGTCTAAGCCTTCTTCTGGCAAGTTATCGAGTTCTGCTAATGGCATGTCGTCTGAAGCGCTTTCAGAAACAATGACTACAGGTTTAGCTTCCGCCAGCGTCATTAGCTTTGATACTGGCGTTTCATCAATTACTGTAACAACAGATGCTGGCAAGTCATCACCATCAATCTGAAACTTCTCCGGCAAATCATCGTAATCTACCGTGCCATAAGGAAAAAGAATCACCAATCGCTCAACAATATTAGCTAACTCACGAACATTGCCCGGCCACGGATAGCGATACAAGGAAGCAATGGCCGCCGAGGTTAAACGCACCGTGCCACGATTTTCATGTTCGACACGGGTAATTAATTCATTAATCAATAAGGGGATATCTTCTGGACGTTCACGTAGCGCAGGCATTTCTATCGGAAACACATTCAAGCGATAAAACAAATCTTCACGAAAGCGACCATCCGTTATGTGATCTTCCAAATTACGATGGGTAGCAGCAATAACTCGAACATTGGCCACCATCGTTTTATTGCTGCCTACACGCTCATAAGTTCGTTCTTGCAACACACGTAATAACTTTACCTGCATAGGCAAAGGCATATCACCAATTTCATCAAGAAATAGTGTCCCGCCTTCTGCCATTTCAAAACGACCTTTACGGGCCGTTATGGCACCAGTGAATGATCCTTTTTCATGGCCAAATAATTCACTTTCTAATAGTTCGGCAGGAATGGCGCCACAGTTGACGGGCACAAAAGGTTTTTGTTTACGTGTCGACATATGGTGAAGGTTTCGCGCCACCACTTCTTTACCGGTACCAGACTCGCCTAAGATCAACACATTTGCATCAGATTCAGACACTTGGTCGATCATCCGCTGTACCGCTTTCATGGCACGGCTATTGCCGACTAAACGCCGATAATCATAAGCTTGATTGTCGCTTGTACCTTCATGCTGCCCACGATAAATAATAGCTTGTTGTAAAGCGTTACTCAATTGAGGATATTTAACAGGAATGGATAAGGTGCCTAATGTGCCGGGGAAATCAATAACTTCAGCATCAGGTAAATCTAATTGAAAAACGGGAACCCGTGTTTCATGATTAACTAATTCACGTAATAACTGTTTGGTTTGATGTTTATCACCACAGTCACCAACAATTGCCATTGCAATATTAGATAACTCACCCGCATCTTCAAACCACAAATCAATATTTTCAACAATAACGGCTTGGCAATTTATAAACTCGACCAATGTCGATAATAATTCACGTCGGACTGGATCAATATCCACCAGCAATACATTGTTTGAACTCATTTTCGCTCCAGCCATTGAAGTTAATGTTACATCGAATAGAACGACATAAGTAATTCACAAGGCAAGAGTTAACCACCTTTCTTATTGATTGTCAAAAAAGTGACACACTTCTTTTTAGCAATAAATAACAGGGCTAAAAATAATGCTTTTAGTTGCTATCCTAATAGGCTTAATACCTGTTGGGGTAATGAATTAGCCTGTGACAACATGGCCGAACCTGCCTGTTGCATAATCTGAGCACGGGTTAAATTTGCCGTTTCAACTGCAAAGTCTGCGTCCATAATTCTTGAACGACTTGCTGATAAATTTTCAATCCCCGTAGCCGTTACAGCCAATACGGATTCAAGTCTATTTTGAACAGCACCCCACTGGGCACGCATAGTACTTACATTATTTAATGCGCTATCAAATGCCGTTATTGCAGTGTTGCCTAAACTGACAACATCCAACGCATCTAAATTTAAATCCTCTAAACTTAAACTACTCAGGCTAACATCAATCGTTTCACCGACATTACTACCGACTTGAAATGTCATAGTTGAAGAAGCTAACACCTGATTATCAGTAGGATATATTTCTAAAAAGCCAAGCAGTGGATTGTCCGTTAAATTCGTAATGTTTGGCACTGCACCTGCATACGAGGTATCACGTATTCCACTTGCGCCTGTTGGGTCACCGACAGCATCAGAGCCCCCCCCCCCACACCACCAATATCAGCCGCACCATTAGCAAATGTGGGCTGTAAAACAGTGTCAATGAACTCATCACCATCAGCCTTGAATGCAGCTACAAAATCAGCTTCACTAGTAATGTCTCCACCACTCTCGTTTTTCAGGCCAGCTTGAGAAAAGTAGTCATCTAAGGTACGCGTACCACCATCAGAACTTAGATAAGTCATAACACTTTTTATACCATCAGATGTTGTATATTCATTTGTTGCTAGGTAATCAAGATAGCGTGTTGCTGCATAGGCCGTTCCGTAATTTAACTCTGTAACAGGCCAAGGTCCTGAAATAACGCCTGTGTTATCAATGTTGTTAGCAATAGCATCTGATGCAGTTGCATCATTGCCATTATTAGCATAAGCATTAGCCAAATTAGGATCACCACCTTCAATAAACTGAGCAGTGCCTTCTACAAACCATCTTGAAAATGAGCCTAAATTGGTTGTTGCCCCCATAACGGCATGGGTCATTTCATGAGCAACTAAATTACCAACAGCTTCTTCACCACCAGCGTCATAGGCAGCCTTTATAGTGTCAACATTAAAATGTAACTCAAGCGTGGTGTCAGGATAGGGCGAATTACTACTTACATAAGCATCAGCACCGCTAACCACGGTTCCATCATCAAAAATAATTTTCAACTCCGCATTATTGGCTTGCAGCCCATAATAATCTTTAATTATTTTTTCACTTTGCTGTAACCAAGTACTTTGTGAATCGGTCAGTATTCTATTTTCAGTATCAGAAAATGAAGACGAACCACCTGTGGCATCAGCGGGTTGAAAGACCTTAATTGAGTTAAATGAGGTATCGCGGGTTACGCGACCAATTTCTTCTTGGATTTGTGAGATTTCTTTTTGCAAAGCTTGACGATCTGAGGTTGAATTAGTCGCATTCACAGCTTGAACTGCCAGTTCACGTCCACGCTGCATTAATTCAGATAAGCTGGCCAAGGCACCTTCAGCTGTTTGAGCCAAAGAAACGGCATCATTAGTATTGCGTCCAGCTTGTTGGAGGCCACGTATTTGTGTAGTAAATCGCTCACTAATGGCCAAACCAGCGGCATCATCTTTAGCACTATTAATACGCAATCCAGAAGATAAACGCTGTAAAGTTTGTGCCATCACATTACTATTGCTATTAAGCTGTCGCATAGCGTTTAAAGATGGAATATTAGTATTAATTACACTCATAACATATTATTCAGAATAAAACTTTCCACTTACGAATAAGCGTTTTTAGCCTTTACTCCGAGACGAATTCCTTTTAATTTTTTTGCAAGTTCCGAGCGCTGCTCTGTGCAAATCACGCCTAGCTGTTCATTGAGTTCGATCATTTCATTCATCAAGCTACGAAAGGTCACGTTATCTTCATCAGATAAATCAATTTCCTCAAGATTCATTGTTCGTACCAACGACTGGCGTTTCGCATCTAATTCAGCAAACTCATCCCACGCTGACATTTCAGCATGCAAAATTAACTGCCGACTTATTACAATAATGTCAGTGGCTAAATCAAATATCGTATTCATACTTGTGTTATTTAGACGTTATATTGTGATGTTCTTGTGGAATGGCATCCCAACCAGATTTAACCTGAATCATCAACTTGGCCACTTCATCAATTAATTTGGTATCGTTTTTAATATTTGCTTCTAACAACTTCTGTTCCATGTAGTCATACAAAGCGTATAAATTCTGAGCAAATTCACCGCCGACTTCGACATTCAAACATGAACGTAAACTGTCGATAATAGAAATAGTCCAACTAATATTTTCGCCTTTTTTAGCGATATCTTTTGCAATCATAAAGCGTCTTGCGGCCAGCAACTTGTCTAATGCACCTTCCATCAACATTTGAACCAATCGATGAGGTGAAGCAGTCTCAGCGCCACCTTGAATGTAGTTATGTTGATATTGTTTCATTGCAGCGCTAGCATTCATGCTTTTATCCTTTTCCATATCTTGTTTACAATATCGTTATGATATTGCCCTCAAATTCTGTATCGTCAAAATAAGACATAACTTTAGCTGAAGGGTCAAAAATAGTCATGATTTGTAGGCTACAATTCTTTCCAACATGATATGTGGCTCTAGCCGTCGGGTTGAAACCCGACCTACGCTCTGTTTTCCGTGGGTTGGATTTTAATCCAACGGGTTGTACCACAAACTGTCGAGTTAAAACCCGACCTACACGTTTGTTTCCCGTGGGTTGGATTTCAATCCAACATGATGAACCACTTACTGTCGGGTTAAAACCCGACCCACGCATTGGTTTTCCGTAGGTTGGATTTCAATCCAACATGATGAACCACTTACTGTCGGGTTAAAACCCGACCCACGCATTGGTTTTCCGTGGGTTGGATTTTAATCCAACGGGTTGTACCACTAACTGTCGGGTTGAAACCCAACCTACGCTTTGTTTATACCTTATCGACGACGAATCGAATTAGGCTCAGGCAGGCTCGCCAACTGTTGCGTCATATAATCACCCAACGATGTCAGCTGAGCGACCAATATGTCCATCGCCGTAAATTGTGCACGATAGCGTGCATCTAAGCTCGCTAGTCGACGATTTAATTGCTCACGGTCACTATCTAGAGATTCAATGTTTGTTTGTAAGCCATCTTGTCGTGCCGTCAAAATACCATCAGATGAGATATAACGTTCTAACACGCTATCCAATGATTTTGCCAACCCATTTTCAGATGAAAATAACTGTGAGACAGCCGTATAATCGGTTGACATTACGCTATCTAGTTTTGACGAATCAACTTCTAAATGTCCTTTATCATTGGTAGTAATACCAATCGACACCAAAGAACCAAAACCCAATCCCGATATAGAACTGCTCATTGTTTGACTAATTTTACTTTGCACACTACGTAATGCCGAGTCACCTAACAAGGTACCGGCTGCACCAGTATCTGCATTAAAAGATGATAGGCTTGCCATCGTATCGGCTAAAGAGTTATAGGCTTTAACAAAGCTATTCACATTTTTAATCAATGAGCCTTTGTCCAAACCTATCGACAACGATTCAACCGTGCCTGGCAACGCAGAATCCAACGTAAATTTAACCCCAGAAATTACATCAGAAAACGTATTGCTATCTCGCGTAACAGCTTGGCTATCAACATTGATAATGGCATCTTGTGCAGCTTGAACCGTAGTTAAATTAACAGTAGCTAAACGTGATAAACCAGCCGTATCTTCTGGCATACCATCATCATCGGTAGCTACAATACCAATTGCATTTGCAGAACCTAATTTGTCAGAGGTAAGTACTAATCGTGAACCACCATCGACATTTATGATCGATGCTGTAACGCCCGGATTATCACTTGCCGCATTAATCGCATCACGCAAACCCGCTAAGGTATTATTTTCACTATCAACAGTAATGTTAAAGGTCTTAGCACCTAAGCTAATGGCTAAGGAACCTGTGCCGACCACTTCATCTGCTGATGTAAAATTACCCGAACGTGATTTGGCCGATTCAGCTAATTGGATAACTTCAATACCGTATTTACCTGGCACGGCTGTTTGATCGGCCGTGGCAGAAAATACTTCTGTATTGCTTGATGTAGATGTCCGACCTAAAAAATCAGCAGGGTCATTCAAGGACTTAACCGCTGTTTGAAAGCTACTTAACGCACTTTTCAAGCTACCGTAGGCAGATAAATCTGCTTGCCACGTTGCTTCTTTTTTATCAATGCGATTTGTAGCTGGCTGACCTTCTGCCGCTATTAACTTGGTGACTAGGCTTTCAATATCAATGCCCGAACCTACACCACTTGTTGTAATAGCCATTATTCTATACCTCTTCCTAAATGTTGGATTAAAATCCAACCTACATTCGCCCACCGTAGGTCGGGGTTCAACCCGACAATTTGCTGCCTGCCAATGTTGGAATAAATTCCAACTTAAACTTGCGAACTAAATAAACTCACTACGCCATCTTTTTGCTCAGCTATCTGTCTCGCAATAACTAGCACTTCTTCTGATGGGAACTGACGAATGATTTCCTCAGTTTTTTTGTCCAATACCGTGACGACATCTTTACCGCTGTCCTCATCGATAGTGAACTGCAAGCTTCGTTCCACATTCTGCATATAATCATTAATTTGTGCGACTGCACTTTTTAAAGATTCATGCAGACTAGTCTCATCTCGCTTAACGGTTAATGCGGTTTCAACTGTTGCGACGGCGGCAACCTTCTCTGCCACAACGGAAGAAGCCTTGGTCGGCGTACGGCCTTCCAAAGCAACTGGGTTAACTTGATTATTTGTAATTTCCATCACAACACCCCCTCATCTTCTTAAAGAGAAATGGTGAGCCTAACGTCTTAGACCCACCTTCCCTTTCTAGCTTAGCCCAATAAACTCAATACGTTTTGTGGCAAAGAGTTAGCTTGTGACAGCATGGCAGTACCCGCTTGTTGCAAGATTTGAGCACGTGTCAAGTTTGCAGTTTCTGATGCGAAATCCGCGTCAAGAATACGACTACGTGCCGCACTTAAGTTTTCAACCGCAGTACTTAAGTTACTGATTGTTGATTCAAAACGATTTTGCACCGCACCAAATGTGCTACGTAAGTCACTAACCGAACCCAAAGCGGCATCAATACGTAAAATAGCTTCATTGGCATTTGCAACGGTAGTCACACCAGTGGATGCTAGACTACCTGATGCAGCGTTAGTTGTAGAAGTAAAGCCTACACCAGATGTCGCACCATTAGCAGTAACGGATGCTATTGCACCTGTTCCGCCCAAGGTTACATCTTCATTAGCTGATATTGAAAGTGTGCCTGCAGTGGCATCAAACGTCGCATTAGCACCATCTACATTATCATTGATATAGGTCGCTAAATCAGCACCTGTTGCAAATGAACCAATGATATCTACTGCCGTTGCAGTGCCAATTTTAACATTAAACTCGCCTGAAGCTAAGGCTAGAGCTCCATAGGTGCCCGCAGCGAGACCTGCATTAGCTGGCGTTGTTCCATCAATGACTATCGCTGCATCAGAACTAAGACTGAATGAACCTATACTAGTCTGATTGCCACTAAAACCAGCACCCGTTTGAGGTGTCGTATTAGTAGCATCCGTAATCGTTTCAGTTAGTGTGAAATTACTGCCATCTGCCTTAGTAACGGTAATATCTTGACCAGATATCGCCGCACTAAAGCCTGATACGCCATTAATAGCATCCACAACATCCTGAGCTGAAGTAGCAGTATTCTGTACGCCAGTTGCAGTATCAATGATAAAAGTAGAGCCACCATCTAGGCTCAATTTATAACCGTCACCACTATCGCTATCAGCGATTAAATCTGAGAATGTGAGGGCTACTGAAGTGTTAGTAGCCGTCGCAGTTACGCCTGTCACTGCCGAATTAATCGTATCTGATATTGACTTGGCATCTGCCGTAGAACCGGTCAGTGGTGTACCATTGATGGTTAAATCGCCGGCTGTGTAGCCAGACTGGACAGCTGTCCCCGCCACAGTCCCATTAAACACCGCACTCATATCTGCTGTAGTTGCTTTTGATACAGCACCGATAGAGTCTTTACGCATGCTTGTAGTTAAATCAAGGCTAATGGTTTCACCCACGTTAGCACCAATTTGGAATGCCGCATTACCAAACGTACCATCGAGGATTTTTTGACCGTTAAATGAGGTTGAGCTTGAAATACGATCAATTTCTGCTAAACGTTGTTGTACTTCTAAATCCAATGCCTCTCTATCAGAAGATGAGTTAGTCGCATTGGCAGATTGTACTGCTAATTCACGAATACGTTGTAAGTTGCTTGTTACTTCGCCCAACGCGCCTTCAGCGGTTTGTGAAAGTGAAATCGCATCATTAGCATTACGACCCGCTTGGTTTAAACCACGGATTTGGGTAGTGAAACGATCTGAAATCGCAAGACCTGCCGCATCATCTTTGGCACTGTTGATACGTAAACCAGATGACAAACGTTGCAAAGAAGTTGCAAGCGAAGATTGTGATTGTGTTAGATTTTTTTGTGCATTCAAAGATGCAACGTTGGTATTGATAACTGAAGCCATGACATTTTCTCCATAGTGAGTGGGTGTCAACCCTTTCGTAAATAGCAGATATACATCTTAAACGTTGTGTATTCACTGCTTCCGGATAAGTTAACGACTATGGTTTGAATAACTTTAGTATTTTTTCAATTTTAATTTGTAGGTGGCATTGAAGGGTTGAAGTTCGTGGGTTGGGTTTTAACCCAACATTATTTGCCACTACCCGTCGGGTTGAAACCCGACCTACGACTATTCATTGTAGGTTGGACTACAGTCCAACAGGTTTCGCCACCAACCGTCGGGTTGAAACCCGACCTACGGCTATTCATTGTGGGTTGGACTTCAGTCCAACAGGATTCGCCACTAACCGTCGGGTTAAAACCCGACCTACATATATAATGGTAATCTAACCCCTATCAACATAAAATCAACTCAACATGACTTACAAGGATGTAATCAATGAGCTACAACGATCTCCGCAAAGGTCGATTTTCTGAAACCGGTCGTGAATATCTCATCACCTCCGTTACCCACCACCGCACAGCACTATTTGAAGACTTTAGCTGTGCTCGACTGCTTATCAATACATTGCGAGAAAGTGAACAGCGCCATCAATGCCAATGGTTGTGTTGGGTGGTTATGCCCGATCATTTTCATGGCTTATTGCAATTGCAAAATGCTGATGAGGATGATTTAGCTCAGATCATGAAATTTGTTAAAGGCCATAGTGCCAAAAGGATTAATCAGCAGTTAAATCGCACCGGCTCAATCTGGCAAACAGGCTTTCATGACCACGCCTTACGAAAAGAGGAAGATCAACTAGCAATTGCACGCTACATTGTTGCCAACCCATTACGAGCGGGCTTAGTTAAAAAGCTAGCCAATTGGCCGCATTGGGATAGTGTTTGGCTGTAAATTCATTGCGAGGATTTAATTATTTAGTCGTAGGGTGGACTTCAGTCCAACATTATTCGCTACCACTTGTCGGGCTAAAGACCCTACCTACATTGAGTAGTTCGTGGGTTGGGTTTTAACCCAACAGGAGATCGCTACCATCCGTCGGGTTGAAACCCGACCTACGCGGTGTAATAAACAAAAACCCAACCTACATAATATTAGGTTGGGTTCTAATTATTCAGCTGTGGGTTGGGTTTTAACCCAACATGATATGGCTACCAACTGTCGGGTTGAAACCCGACCTACGCGGTCTAATAAACAAAAACCCAACCTACATAATATTAGGTTGGGTTCTAATTATTCAGCCGTGGGTTGGACTTCAGTCCAACATTATTCGCTACCACTTGTCGAGCTAAAGACCCGACCTACGAGCCTAACCTTGTAACAAGCTCAATACATTCTGAGGTATTGCATTCGCTTGAGATAACATCGCTGTACCCGCTTGTTGCAATATTTGAGCACGGGTTAATGCCGCTGTTTCTGCAGCAAAATCAGCATCCATAATACGACTACGTGCAGCGCTTAAATTCTCAACCGCAGTACCTAAGTTACTAATTGTTGATTCAAAACGGTTTTGAATCGCACCAAATGTGCTTCGTAAATCACTTATTGATGTTAACGCTGAATCAAGGCGACGGATAATATCATTCGAGGACGCAACATCTAAGATGTTGCTACCAATTAAGTTTCCATCAGCTTCTGTAAGCGCATCAAGACCTAAGGTGTTCAAACCATCAGTCCCAGTAATGACCACATCCTCATCGGAGAAAATACTCATGGTGCCGTCATCATTTAACTGGGCTGTTGCGTTACCTGCTAAGGCCCTATTAACAGCATCAACGATAGATTGTGCGCTGGTAAATTGACCAGAGACACTCACTGGAGTTGAGTCACCTAATTGAATACTGAAATCGCCCGCAGCAATATTTAATGTTGCACTGACAACGCCTGCGGTAAGTACTTCAGTCCCATCAATAAAAGTGACAGCATTAGTACCGCCAATCTCTGGAGCAGGATTTCCCGCTCCTGTAGCAACTGTAGCAATTGTCAATTTACCTGCGCCATCGCCTGAGACGATGTAGGTATCAACTGATTGAGCATCTAATGCAGCTTGCAACAACACAATGTTTGCAGCCTCATTAACACCATCCAGAGTTATGTCTGAACCACTATCCACTGTAATTATTTTGTTTGCTGTCGTGTCTGCAGCTACAAGAGAAACTGAGATCGGTGTACCCGCAATACCAGCAAATGATGAACTTGCAGCACCTGTACCCCCACTAGCTGTACCACTATTTGTTGCGTCGACATTATCATCTACAGTGAAGGCCGCTCCATCGGCACGTGAAAAGGTCAATGTACCACCAGCTATTGCATCTGTAAGCGTACCGCCTCCACCAACATTGTTATAGTTGATAGTAAAGCCTGCTACCGTTCCACCATCCGTAGCAAAGTTAGCATTAGCGCTTGATGACAATGCTGTAGCAAGTGCCCCAGCTGTCAATCCTGCATCATCAAGTGTTATTGGTCCACTTGTGACACTATTCACTCCACCATCCGACACCGTAAAACTATAATCTATAGTGCCTGCAGCGCCATCACTTTCAGCAATGCCAGTAAACGCACCCACAGCAACTGATGTTGATGCCGCTTGAGTGGTCGAAAAGTCAAAGTTTGTTACAGCAGCTGTCACCGTCGAGCCTGCTATCGCTGTGTCTGTAGCAATATTATTCAAGTTTGTAGTTGACGTCACCTCTGCCAATTGACCAATTTGATTAGGTCGCATACTGGTACTTAAATCCAAAGTAATCGTTTCGCCTACATTGGCACCTACTTGGAAGGCAGCCTGACCAAATGTACCATCGAGAATTTTTTGACCATTGAATGATGTTTGACTTGAAATTCGATCAATTTCAGATAAGCGTTGTTGTACTTCTAAATCCAATGCGGCACGATCAGAAGATGAGTTAGTCGCATTGGCAGATTGCACTGCAAGTTCACGAATACGTTGTAAGTTACTGGTTACTTCACCCAGAGCGCCTTCAGCAGTTTGTGATAGTGAAATCGCATCATTGGCGTTACGTGACGCTTGGTTTAAACCACGGATTTGCGTGGTGAAACGATCTGAAATCGCAAGACCTGCCGCATCATCTTTGGCACTGTTGATTCGTAAACCAGATGACAAGCGCTGCAATGAAGTAGCAAGCGCTGTTTGCGAGCTATTAAGGTTCCGCTGTGCATTTAAAGATGCAACATTGGTATTGATTACTGAAGCCATTGTTAGTTTCCTTTATCTATATATAAAAATAAACTCAATAGTAGCTGCGTTGTTTTTTTGACAGACAACCATCGTGTGATAGTTGTTTAGCAATGGCTATGCCATGTTTTATTTTTTATATATTTCAATTGGTTGAATTGTTTTTATGGGATAATGAATGATGGATATTTATAGTGTGTTGTTATTTTGTTTTGCGGCTCTTGATTGCAAGGCTTGGATTTGTCGGGTTGAAACCCGACCTACGGGGAATGTTGTGGGTTGGGTTTTAACCCAACATGATTGGCGACCAACCGTCGGGTTTAAACCCGACCTACGGGGAATGTTGTGGGTTGGGTTTTAACTCAACATAATCGGCGACCAATTGTCGGGTTGAAACCCGACCTACGTAGCTACAGGTAATTAAATAACGACAATCCCTGCACTTTGGCAAACGATTGTTGGGCAGCTTGTAGTCCTGTCATTTGTAAACTTAACCGTGAAATAGCTTCGGCATAATCCAAATCTTTAATTTCTGACAGCGCTTTTTGCATACCGACTGATATGCCTTCGTTAATCTGGTTTTGCTGATCAATTGAATTAAGGCGTGAACCGACTTTGGCGCGAGTATCAATTACAACACCTAATGAGGCGCTAATATTAGTCAAAAAATCGCCATTATTAGGGGAGCTATTCGGACCAACATCATTGGCAATCAAGGCATTGGCGAAATTTTCAATCGTTTTAAACATAGATTGACTTACTTGCGTTTCAGTTCTCTCAATTACCATGACATCACCGTCAGCAGGTGTGCCCGTTAACTTAACTGTCAGCGATGTAAAATTAGCATTAAGCTTGCTCAAGTCAACACTCATACCATCAAGATAATCCACGGTTTCAGTATTAGTGCCATCCGTTATTTGATATCGAGCAGGTACACCTACTATTGGCGTCGGTACGGCAAGTGGATCTGCGATTATTTCTGCCTGATAGGTAAAACTAATGGGCGAGAATGTTTCGGCCGCACCAGAGTCAACTGTAATTGTTGCTTGTCCGTTTCCGCTACCATTAGTCACTGTCAACTCATCACCAATATCTGGCGCATCGCTGAATGTAACGGTCATAGGTGGCGTTGTTAAATTAAAACTTGTTGGTCCTGGTGCAGTATATGGATAAAGCGCTCCAGCTCCGTCGACGTAATTAGCACCATCAAAGGTAAACGTTTTCGAGAAAACATCGGTGCCACCAGTAAAATTACTTACAGCAACCGAGCTATCTCCAGTATTCGCTACATTAGCTGTTACAACTGGCGTTAAGGTTGTCGTAGTTGTTGTCGAAATCAATGGCGCTTCAAATACACGATTACCAGGGTCATTGGTTTCTATCAGTACGCCTTCACCGACTTTTATATTGCGCTGACCTTCATCACCTTGATAATCACCATTAATAGTTCCATAAGGCTGGGTATTGGATTTAAAACCTGAAAATAGGTAATCGCCATTTGAATCGCGGGTGTTAGCTAACGCTAAAAGTTGTTCGTTGAGCTGTTTAATTTCTATCGCTACGGCCTGTTTATCCGCTTGTGTATTGGTAGCATTTAAACCTTGAACTGCAAGTTCGCGGATCCGTTGCAACATGCTCGTTGCACTATCCAACACTCCTTCTTCGCGTGATTGTTTATTTTCAGCCTTGGTTGCATTGCTCAAGTATTGTTCTGACAAGCTGACTTCACGCTGTAAATTTAAAATTTGCACTGAGCCAGCAGGATCATCTGACGGGTTTAATATTCTATTGCCGGTTGACACTTGTAGCTGCGTTTTGCCTAGTTCGGCCTGCTTATTAAGCATAGCTGAAAGGTTTTGATCAAAAATATAAGCAGTAGAGACACGCATAATAATTACCTCACTTTACATCGCACTCATCAGCGAATTAAATACAGTATTGGATACGGTAATAATCTGTGATGCAGCTTGATAAGCTTGTTGAAATTTAATCAAATTCGCGGCTTCTTCGTCCAAGTTTACGCCCGAAACTGATTCATAACGTAAGTTAGTTTGGTCGAGCAAACCTTTTTGAGTTTGCTGGCCTACGTCGGCTTGGTGCGTTCTGGTTGCAACATTGGCCACTAAAATGCCATATGCGTCACCAAAAGAACGTGTCGCAACACCGTTCACTTGATTGAGTGTTTTCGCAATTTGTAACTGACCTAATGCCAGAGCGTTTCTGTTATCACCTACCGCGGTAAAGCCACCATTATTACTGTTACTAATTGTGAAATTATCATTATTAGCCGGGACACCGGATAGTGTGATTTTCAAATCTGGTGGTGTTGTAAAACCGAGCAAAGATAAATCAAACGATTTGCCACTATCAACACCAGGCGTGAATGGAATTATGTCTGTTTCGCCTTGATAGGTAACGGTATATTGATTATTAGCAAAACTGAATTGAACGTCACCTGCCAAGGCTTGTGCATTAGCAGGATCAACCAGTGAACTTACTTTAGTAACATTCAGTTGAGCCGTACCAGAATTATTTGTGTTGGTCGTCGTTGAAACAGGAAATGCTACGGCAATATCACGTGGATTTGTGATTGCTATTCGGATACTCCCCGCATCTTGTATTAAGGCATCGGTAGGCTCAAAAAAGTTACCGCCTGTTTTGCCATCGAGCGTTAAGCCAACGGTATGTTGAGCATTAATCGTATCGATCATGCCAGCGGCTAAAGCATCAATTTCAGAACGTGCAGGATCAATAACTTCTTGGCGCACATTGAGTAATCCACCAATTGAACCACCCGTTAATTGCGCCGACACATTAACGTTACTAGGGCCATATCCTATTTCACTACGCGTACTGTCTAGCGGATTAGTGATCACTTTTAATGCTATGGCAGATTGTCCAACGACTAGGGCTTGGCCATTACCAATGAAGACGTTTACCGCGCCATTACTCTGCACATTGGTAGAAACAGAAATATAACCAGATAATTGGTTGATCAGTTGATCGCGTTGATCCATTAAATCATTAGGCGCTACACCAGCACCACCAGATGCTTCTGTGATCGCTTGATTAAGATCAGCAATACCTTTAGAAAGGATATTGACATCTTTTACGGCATTATCAAGACCAAGATTCACTTGTTGGTTGAATGCGTTGAGTTGGGTATCAAGGGTATTAAAACGCTTAGCTAGGGTATCAGCTTCTGTAAGCATAACTTGGCGAGCAGGAATAGACGTCGGATCATCAGCTACATCTTGTATGGAATCAAAAAAGCCCTGTAAGCCCGAACTTAATGATAGTTCTGGGGCAGCGAGCAAATCATCGACTTGGCGAGCAAATGTGGAAAAGGTATCAAAAGACTTTTCTTGTGACGTAAATATGCGTACTTGATCGGATAAAAATGAGTCAAATATCCGCTCGACACTATTTACCGTAACGCCTGAACCAATATAGTAACCACCCTCAAAATTAGGTGTTTGGGTGCCTTGTGTAACACGCTGGCGATTATAACCATCGGTATTTACGTTACTAATATTGTGACTTGTGGTTGATAACGAGGCTTGAGTCGTCAGAAGCGCCGATGTACCAATATTTAACATGCTCATTTTAAAGCCCTCTATCCGTCAATATATCGACGAAAATCATGAATGCTCTTGCTGTTGCGAGATTTGTGCCAATGTCGAACTGTTCATAATTCGTTTAATTTTATCGGCATAGTCAGGATCGGTTGCATAGCCTGCTTTATGCAAGCCTTCAATAAATCGTTCTGGATTATGTGTTTGTTTTAATGCATTTTGATAGCGCGGTTGTGTTTGTAAGAAATCGACATAATCATTAAAACTGTCTTGATAATTGTCATAGGATCTAAACTGCGCCTGTTCTTTGACAGCCACACCATCACGGTATTCCAACGTGCCAGTTGTAGCATGCTCACCCTGCCAACGACTATCAGCTTTGATATTGAATAAGTTATGGCTCGACTTGCCATTAGCCTTATCAATAACGTGCTGTCCCCAGCCCGTTTCTAATGCTGCTTGCGATAATATAACTTCAGGGGTAACACCAATTCTTTGGGCGGCTTGTTTTGCCATAGGTAATAATTGCTGTACAAAGCTTTCTGGCGAATCAAACGTAAAGTTTCTCTGCATTGCTGACGTTTTCATTTCAGTTGCGTGAGTTTCAGCAGTCGGTTTTGCCTGCATTATTTGCTGGAATAAAGCGGGATTATCAATAGACTGTAAGGCCGGTCTAACAGTTACCGTATCCATGCCATAAGCTTGAATTTCACCATTGCCGTTTATTTTAGACTCGAGTTGGCCGCCTAATTGACGCACAATAACTTCTTTCAAACCTAGGCCACCTTTAGCAGAGAGATCCATCGCCAATTGTTGATCAGACATATCGCGATACATATCACTTTGTGATGAATCAAAAATGCCTTCGCCAAGGCTAGCTTGTCGCATACCTTTTAACATCATGCCGACAAATAAGGATTCAAACTGACCTGCAACTTGCTTTAAGGTTTCTTGATCTTTTTGATCAACCGTTGCTGAGCGACGCAGTTCCGCAAGGCCATTAAAGTCGATCGAAGTATGTTGAACGGGCTTCATATGATTAACTCCGCTTGTTGTCGGGTTGAAACCCGACCTACCGTTAGCAGCATAGTAGGTTGGACTTCAGTCCAACAAAGCCTGAATAAATAATCCCATAACATGACTAAATAACAACCAGCTCAGCATGTAACGCACCTGCTTGCTTTAATGCCTCTAAAATAGCCACCAAATCACCAGGAGCGGCACCCACTTGATTGACAGCCTTGACGATATCTTCCAGCGAAACGCCTGAATTAAAAAGAAACATTCGGCTGTCTTCTGCTGTTACCGCTATATCGAAATTGGGCGTGATCACTGTTTCGCCATTCGAGAAAGCATTGGGCTGACTTACTTCTGGATTAGATGAAATAGTGACTGACAAATTACCATGCGTGACAGCCGCAGGGCTGACACGAACATGCTGTCCAATGACAATGGTACCCGTACGTGAATTAACCACAATTCTTGCCGCAGCTTCACCGGGATTAAGTTCAAGATTTTCAATCAATGATAAAAATGGCACACGTTGAGCAGGATCACGGGGTGCATTTACATTGATAGAAGAGGCATCCATTGAGCTTGCAGTGCCCTTCCCTAAGGTGTGATTAATTGAATCCGTCAATCGACTTGCAGTCGTAAAGTCAGGCTGGTGCAAATTCAAAATTATATGGTCACCGACATTAAATGCATTGCCTACGGTACGTTCTACTGTTGCGCCATTGGGAATACGGCCTGCACTCGGAATATTAACGGTTATTCTTGAGCCATCGCTAGCTTCAGCACCGAAGCCACCCACTACTAAATTACCTTGCGCCATCGCATAAATCTGACCATCAGCACCTTTTAAGGGGGTCATAATCAAACTACCACCACGCAGACTTTTGGCATCACCCAAAGATGATACGGTGACATCTATCGTTTGCCCCGGTTTAATGAAGGCAGGTAAATCAGTATGAACGGTTACTGCTGCAACATTTTTACTCTTGGGGTCAGTGCCAGGCGGTAACGTTACCCCCATTTCACGTAACATGCTTCTTAAGCTTTGGCCGGTGAATTTCGTTTTATCACCCGTGCCATCTAAGCCCACGACCAAACCGTAACCCACCAATTGGTTAGAACGCACGCCGGCAATTGAAGCAAGATCTTTAATCCGTTCTGCTGAAGCTAATTGAGAAACGGTCAACAGGGTCAGTGTTATTAATACTGTTCTAATATTCATTTTATTCTCCTTAAAACGGCATTAATGCACTGATGAAAAATCTACCCAACCAGCCCATAACATTGGCATCATTGGTAGGACCATCACCGACATAAGACATTTGTACATCTGCTATTCGTTTCGATGAAATCGAATTATTGGCATCAATATCACGTGGACTAATCATCCCTGCAATCCGCAGGTACTCATTACCTTGGTTAATGGTCATTACCTTTTCACCACGAATAACCATATTGCCATTTGGTAAAACCTCAACCACTGACACGCTGATGTCACCACTCAATTTATTATTTAAATCGCTATCGCCTGCGCCATCAAACTCATGATTCGATTCCAAGCTTAGCGATAAATCATTATTTTGATTACTCGCTAAAGGTAATATTCCTGGTGCATTAAATTGCACGCCTGAACCCAGAATCGTAGGAGAGGTAACACTGTTACTATTGGATTTACTAACTGTTGTAGCTGACGTTTTTTCGGCTGTTGTTTTTTCTTCTAGTCTAACCGTCAAAATATCGCCAACCCGACGAGCACGATAATCTTCATAATAGGAAACGTTAGTACCAACATCAAAAATTGCACCATCTGTTTTTTGGTGATCCGGCAGAGCCACTGGCCTAACAGCGGCGTAAGCGGGATCGCGCTTTACGGCAGTTGTCGTGCAGGCAGTCAGTAATATGAGGCTGGTCAGTGCCAAAAATCGTATCAAAAATGTCATGATCGCTCTCCAAAATAGCTATATTGCTTAAGCTAATGCAGAGTTTGTGCCAAGATATCATTGTAACTTCGGTTAATTTATTTCTGCATCAGAACAAATTATCAACACAGGATTAAACCTAATCCTTTTCCAAGCTTTATGCTGTATCTTACTTAAATATAACAAAAAAATATTTACATAATTAGTTTCTAGGCGTATTTTGTTACCTAGAGATAAGGATAACTCGATATAAAACTAATGACGCCGCTATTTGAGAGAGAGCTTTAATGTCTAATCAAACTTCATTTCCTCCTGTTTACAATGATCCTATTCAAAAGGCATCGGAAAACCTGAGGCAAGTAATACCATTAATTAGCAAACATAAAATCCCAGTAAACCCTGCTAATTATGCTGTTTGGTATGAATATGTGTCAGGTGACAACCAAACTTTAGTGGAAGAAATTAACAATCGTCTTATCCAAAATTTACCTATCTCAGCTGAATTTGCCCAGCACTTGTTTGAGAAACATATATTAATGGGCATGCCTGAGCGTCTTGAATCAACTAATAATAGTTTGAAGCTGGTTGTTGACAATACGCTAGGCAATCTTCATAAAACTGAAGCTGATGCAGCTCACTCTATTAGTGAATTAAACAATACTAAAAGTTTATTAAATAATTGTCGCGACATTAACGAACTCCATAATTTGGTGAGTGACATTCTTGCCTCAACACAAATGCTCACCAAGGCGAGTAGCGATCTTAAACAAGATTTAGAAAAATCATCTCTAGAAATAGCTAGGCTCAAGGAAGAGTTAAATGCGGTTAAAGAAGCATCACGTACCGATGGTTTGACGGGATTATTAAATCGTGGGGCGTTTAACCATGAACTAAATGAAGTCTGCCTGCGGCCAAAAACAGATATTGCATTAGCACTGTTTGATATCGACCATTTCAAAAAAATTAATGATACTTATGGTCATGTATTAGGCGATAAAATTTTGCAGTACTTTTCAAGTCTACTTCAAAAACATGCCGGGGAAGACCATCTAGTAGCACGATATGGTGGCGAAGAAATGGCGATGATTTTGATGAATATCTCACTTGAAGAAGCGAAGTCAATAACGGATAAAATTTGCCTTGCCCTTGCTGATAGTCGTTTAAAAAAGAAAGGCCAAGAAGAATATATTCATCAAGTCACCGTTTCAGCTGGCATCAGTATGTTAAAAACGGAAGACTCGTCATCAAGTATTATTGATCGCGCTGATAAGGCATTATATCAATCAAAAAATAATGGTCGAAACCAAGTCACTATTTTGTTATAAAATCTATTTAAAGCCTAAATGTATGGCTATTTTAAAAGCCATAAAACGCCGTTCTTAAGTACTGCACCACGGATTCACGTTCCGCATCTGTCCAATTAGCATCAGCAGCAATGGCACAACCTTTAACGCGTTGTTGCAAGCTTGCCAATGTTGTCACTTTTCGATCAGCCCGTGTATAGAGACTAGTTGGCTTACCACCAGTTAACGAGGCGTGGCATTGTAAACACGAGGCCTCATGCAAGTCTTTGCCTTGCGCCATCACCATCGGCGATAGCACAAGAAAACCTACAGTAAGGAACACTCCCCTGCTCACGCTTTACTCGCTTGCAACTGGGCAATACGCAAACTCGCCGGTGGATGTGAGTCATAAATGGCTGACACTAATGGATCTGGCGTTAAGGTGCTGGCATTTTCCTGATACAGAGCAACCAAGGCAGTAATTAAATCATCGGCATTCGATACTGAGGCCGCATAAGCATCTGCTTCATATTCATATTTACGTGATAAACCGGTCATCATTGGATGTAAAAAGAAACTAAATACCGGAATAACCATCATGAACAAAGTTAAGGCCATAGCATTAGATTGCGTGTCGACACCCAATCCCGTGTAAAACCATGATTCAGCTGATGCCCAACCCAAAATAGCTAGACCAATCAAACTTAATAACGCCATTACGCCCATGTTTTTAATGACATGTTTACGACGGAAATGACCCAATTCATGTGCTAATACCGCTTCAATTTGATCTTCATTTAAGGTTTTTAACAAGGTATCAAAAAAGACGATTCGTTTGTTATTTCCTAAACCAGTGAAATACGCATTACCATGACCACTACGACGTGAGCCATCCATTACATAAATACCTTGGCTTTTAAAACCACAACGTGCCAATAATGCCTCAACACGCGCTTGTAAACTTGCATCATCTAATGGTGTAAATTTATTAAATAACGGTGCAATAAAAGCAGGATATGCCCACATCATGAAGATGGCAAAGCCAATCCATGCCGCCCATAAATATAGCCACCAATATTCGCCAGTACTTTCCATTAAGGTTAATGCGCCCCAAATTAAAGGTGCGCCAATGATCACAATTAACAAGGTTTGTTTAGCTAGATCAGCAAAATATAAAGCAGGTGTATTGTTATTAAAACCAAATCGTTGCTCTAAAACAAAGGTGCGATACCATGACAAGGGCAGATCTAATAATGAACCAAACACAAAAAAGCTAAGAATAAATACTATCCCTGTTAGCGCTGTCGACCACCCCACACTTTGCCATGCATCCGATAACAATGCCAAACCGCCGCCTAAGGTCCACACCAGCAAAAACAAGGCACCTAATACATTTTCGATTCTATTTAATTTACCTTTTGCTACCGTATAGTCGGCGGCTTTTTGATGTGCAGCCAATTTAACTTGTTCTTTAAATGCGCTCGGTACCTGCCCTCTGTTCGCTTGCACATAACGGCTTTGTCGTAGTGATAGCCACAACTCTATGCCTATCATCAATGCTAATGCTACGAGAAAAACCCAAGTAAATTCATTCATATTTTCATCCCAAAAATTCATACATGCTATGCAGGTTAGCCTTTGATACAATCTCTGGCAAGTAAGTTCATTCACTCACAAACAAAAAGACGGATATTATGGCTAAAAGTAAAAAAAATCTAATCTGGATTGATCTAGAAATGACAGGCCTTGATACAAATAATGATGAAATCATAGAGATTGCGACTATTGTTACCGATGCTGATTTGAACATTTTAGCAGAGGGGCCGATCATTGCTATACATCAGCCTGATTCCATTCTCGAGCGCATGGATGCGTGGAATACAAAACAACATGGTAGTTCAGGCTTGGTAGAACGTATCCGTAACAGCACTACAAAGGAAGCGGAAGCCGAACAGCAAACCCTTGAATTTTTAAAAAAGTACGTACCCGCTGGAACATCGCCAATGTGTGGCAACAGTATTTGCCAAGATCGACGCTTTATGGCTCGCATTATGCCAGAACTTGAAGCCTTTTTTCATTACCGCAATCTTGATGTTAGCTCATTAAAAGAACTAGCTCGCCGTTGGGCACCTAAAGTCGAAAAAAGTTTTAAGAAAAAATCATCTCACCTTGCGATGGATGATGTTAAAGATTCCATTCGTGAACTACAACATTATCGCGAGCACTTTATAAAACTACCTGAGTAATACCTACTTGTAATAGTGGGGACAATGGCTGGTTGCAAGTAATTAAGCATGGGATAAAATAAATGATGAAGATTCGGTCTCACGTCACCTTCTGGTTAAGTCATTGCCTATTAATGCTGTTGGGTCTCATGTCTATTGCCCATGCTGAACCTATTATCTTAAAGGGTGACAATCCGAGCCCTATCGAATTAGCACCGCACTATCAGCTGCACATAGACAGCCAAAATAAGCTAAGCATAGATGACATTTTATCGCCCACTAACAAGATTGAATTTTCCCCTTTAGCGGACCAGGGTTATAAGCTTGAGTTTAACCAAGAAGCGCTATGGTTTAGAGTCAATGTAACTAATACCAACGCCTACGACATTAAACAGTTACTCGAATTTAATGTCCCCCTGCTTGACGATTTAGGCGTTTATATAGTTCACCAGCATAGTAAACGGATCTTGGCTCGTTTTGATGCCAATGATAGTCAGTCATTTAATAGCCGCTTGTACCAACACGCAAATTTTATTTTTCCTGTCACACTCCCTGCCAAATCAGATCTAATCTTCTATTTTCGTGTTCAGTCTGATAGATTTGTAGCGGCAGAAGCAACGTTATGGCAACCCAATGCCTTTGCAGAACAAGACAGACTCGCTTATTTTTTAATCTGTCTATATCTAGGTCTACTCGTTAGCTTAATCATTTACAGTCTATTTCTGTTTATTCTAAATCACGACTCCCATTATATTTACTACGCCCTGTTTTCTAGTGCCATGTTATTGGCGGTAGGTTCATACCAAGGTATATGGTTTGAACTTTTTTGGCCTACTCAGCCTCACTGGCAGACTATGTCGATCCCTATCAGCTTTGCTGTCGCGGGGTTGTTTGCGGCCTTATTTTCCAGATCTTTTCTACAGACTAAGTCAGATGCGCCAACGTTAGATAAGGCGCTTATTTACATTGGTGTCGCCTTTACAATAACACTTTGTACCAGCCCTTTTATCATCAGCGAAATGAGTATGCAAATAGTTGCGCTGTGCGCAGTACTATTTACACTTATCGCCATTACTACCGCCATAGTACTCAGCATAAGAGGTAGTTGGCTAGGCCGTCTATATCTCATTTCATGGTTAGCATTTTTAGTTGGCATCGCATTATTCTCAGCCCAAACACTGGGTTTGCTACCTACTAATCGCTGGACTCATAACAGCATAATCTACGGTAGTACATTAGAAATGATCGTGCTGTTTTTTACCTTGGCACAAAAAATAACACTACTTAATAAAGAAAATAACATTACTCGACAAGAAATGTTTAAAACCCAGAATCAACTCCTAGATACATTAAGAACGAATGACCGAGAGCTATTCCAGCTCGTCAAAAAAAGAACCACGACACTAGAGAAAGCAAATGAATACTTACTATCTCAACATGGAAAAATTCATGACACGCTAACAGGGTTGGCTAATGCCGATCTGGTCAATGAACAACTCCGACTATTGCTGGCAGAATGCAGGTGCAAAAAGACTAAACTGGTTGTTTTATTGTTAAATCTAAATAACTTTAAGGAAGTTAACACTAAATTTGGCCATGAAATCGGTGATAAATTACTGATAAATACCGCCGCTAAGATACGTGACAATTTACGTGAAAGTGATGCTGCAGCTCGAACAGCAGGTGATGAATTCATCATCTTACTTGAAGTGAGTAATACCGAGAAAGATCCTGCAATAATTACTAGAAAGCTAAAAAAAGCAATAGATCAAACAACGCTTATTGACGGTTATGCTATTCAAATCGCTGTCAGTATTGGCATTGCCATTTATCCAGACAATGGCGATAACGTTGAAGATTTATTATCAAAAGCGACACAGGCGATGTATATAGATAAAGGTTATGTGAAATCATCAATTAAAGCAGTTACGCCTCCATAATTACATCATCAGCTACTCTGTTTTGGATAATGCTGTGTTAGTGCCCATTCAACATGTTCTTTCACCAATTCTGAAGGGTAATTTAACCGTGAAGTTAAAGCAGCCAATACTGCCTCACTGGTTGTCGCATTACCCAATGCCACGGCAATATTACGCAACCAACATTCATAACCAATACGTCTGATTGGGCTACCTTCTAGTTTTACTAAAAAGTCCTGCTCAGTCCATGCAAATAAATCGACTAATTGTGGAGCATCCAAACCGTGGCGAGGTAAATAGTCTGATTCGACGGTGGTCTGGGCAAATTTGTTCCACGGACACACTAACTGACAATCATCACAACCATAAATTCGGTTTCCCAACATAGAACGAAATTCGATTGGAATCGAGCCCCTCAATTCAATAGTAAGATATGAAATACAACGTCGCGCATCCACTTTATAGGGCGCCACAATCGCTTGTGTAGGGCACACATCGATACAAGCGGTGCATGAACCACAATGTTCGGAAGTAGGCTCAGTCACTGGCAACGGTAAGTTGGTATAAATTTCACCTAAAAAGAAATACGATCCATGATCACGATTTAAAATATTGCTGTGCTTACCAACCCAGCCTATGCCAGATTTGGCGGCCAATGCTTTTTCCATAATCGGCGCACTGTCACAAAATACACGATACTGCATATCTCCCAGATCTTGCTCTATCTTGCTTGCTAGCCCTTGCAAACGCTTACGCATTAATTTGTGATAATCACGCCCTAAGGCATAACGCGAAATAAAGCCAAGTTGATCGTCTTCTAATACTGACCAAGGTTCGGCAGTAGGTTCAGGCCAATAATCCATACGCAACGTGATAACACGCATAGTGCCAGGTATTAATTCATTAGGACGAGTACGTTTAGTACCGTGACGGGGCATATAATCCATTTCGCCATGAAAACCGTCCGCTAACCAGCTAAGTAATTTTTCTTCGCTATCGGCTAGATCTACATCGCTCACGCCAAGTTGCTGAAAACCAAACGATTGCGCCCAGTCTTGCATTTTATTTAGCAATTCATTCATCGCCAAAGTTGTATTTATTTCTTCCATGCAGGCTATTATAGGCGAACAACCACGTTTATACATTGGAATTAAAGTCTATGCTTAATCTGCCTCATGACCTATACACTGCTGAACAAACACGCGAATTAGAACGTATCATAATAGAACAGCACAACATCTCTGCAGCCAAATTAATGTCGCGTGCAGGTGCTGCAGCCTTATCATCGATTAAAAATCATTGGCGCCAAGCTGAACGTTTATTAATCATCTGTGGTACAGGCAATAATGGTGGCGATGGATTCGAATTAGCAAGACAAGCATTAGCAAATGATTATCGTGTATCAATAATACAAGTTGGCGATGAAGCAAAAATGAGCCCAGAAAGCACTGCAGCTCGTGATGCACTACTCATCACAGGTGCAGAAGTTCAACGTTTTAACGAAAAACTGCCCTCTACCGATATAATCGTTGATGCCTTACTGGGCACAGGTTTAGATCGAGAGTGTTCTGGTGAGTATAAAGCAGTGATTACTGCCATCAATAAAGCGGCAAGACGGGTACCTGTTTTATCGTTAGATATTCCTTCTGGCTTACAAGCAGATACTGGTAGTGCTTTAGGCGTCGCAGTGAAAGCGACCATTACATTAAGTTTTATTGGCCTCCATAAAGGTTTATTTACTGGTGACGGTCCTAATTATTGCGGCACAGTATGTTTTGATTCCTTACAAATTCCATCGGCTATTTATAAAGAATTTACTCCGATTGCACGTCGCGTTAGTTTAGAAGAAGATGGTTCACGTTTGGCTCCGCGCGAACGTACTGGCCACAAAGGTTTATATGGTCATCTGTTAATTATTGGAGGCGACCATGGCATGCCTGGTGCAGCACGGGTAGCCGCAGAAGCAGGGGCTAGAGTAGGTGCAGGCTTAATCAGCATTGCTACACGTGCGGCTCACAGTCCGATGCTTAATCAAGCTCGCCCAGAATTGATGTGTTATGGGGTCGAAGATGTCAATGACCTCGAAACACTTATTCAACGTGCTAACGCACTGACTGTAGGTCCTGGCCTCGGTCAGAGCGAATGGGGTGAAGCACTATTTCAAAAAGCAATTGAAAGTAATTTACCTATGGTTGTTGATGCTGATGCACTCAATATGTTGAGTAAAAACCCGCAACGATATGACAATTGGATCTTGACGCCACATCCAGGCGAAGCAGCACGTTTGTTAGGTTGTTCATCTGCAGAAATCCAGGCGGATCGTTTTATTGCGGTTGATGAATTGCAAAAACGCTATGGCGGCATTGCGGTACTCAAAGGTTCAGGCACGCTTATTAGTAATGGCGAAACGCCGACACGACTATCAACATGGGGCAATCCAGGTATGGGCAGTGGCGGCATGGGGGATGTGCTTGCCGGTGTAATTGGCGGCTTATTGGCACAGGGTTTCCCACTGATGGAAGCGGCTTGTGTTGGAGTTACCTTACACGGCATGGCCGGTGATAAAGCCGCTGAACAAGATGGTGAACGCGGCATGTTAGCAATGGATTTAATTCCTCATCTGCGTCACCTATCTAATCTTATTTTTTAAAATCTAATATTAAGTTCCCACTCTATGAAGATCCACTTAGCTGATGAAGCCGCTACACTTGAGCTAGGAAAATTCATTGCAAAATTGTGTCCGCCGCAGCTATTTGTAATTCATTTAGAGGGTGAGTTGGGCGCAGGGAAAACAACATTTAGCCGCGGTTTTTTGCGGGCTTTAGGCCATAAAGGCAATGTGAAAAGCCCAACTTACACCTTGGTTGAGCGTTATGACGTAGCAGATCGCACTGTTTTTCATTTTGATCTCTACCGCCTATCAGATCCTGAAGAATTAGATTATTTAGGACTCGATGATTATTTTAGCCATAACGCGATTTGCTTGCTGGAGTGGGCCAAACAAGGTGGTGAATTATTACCTCAACCCGACCTTGTGATCACCTTTACTTATCAACAGCATGCTCGTAATGCCGATTTGTTGGCACTTTCTCCTGCGGCCATTACACTCTGTAAAAACCTTAATATTTAATTCAGGTTTAGTCGCTATCTCCTTATTAATATAAAAGAAACTTGATTTTTTTATTAAATAATTACACACTAGTCATCACTGGAATAGTGTTAGGAAAACAATAATGCTCCGTTTCTGCTTGAGCTTCATATTACTCATGATCAGCAGCAATGCATGGTCAGCAAACATTCAAGCCATGCGTTTATCTCAAGCAGGTAGTGAAACTCGCCTTGTTATTGATCTAGATAAAGCATTTCAATACGAAGTTTTCTCACTCGCTAATCCTGATCGCCTAGTTGTCGATATAAAAAACACCCTACAAACTAGTCAGCTCAAACTTCCCGAACTATTAAACAGTCCTATTCGTGCTATTCGCTACGCTAGTTGGGAAAAAAACACCTTGCGTCTCGTGCTCGATTTACATCATAAAGTAAGCTATGACAGTCGGACTCTAGGCCCAAAAGCAGATTATCTGCACCGTCTTGTTATTGATTTACATGATTCCCCGAATGCACCAACAATGCAGTCGGTATTAGCCTCCGAGCGCCAACCAGAAACGGCTCCTGCTCCAGCTATCCGCCAAACTCAAATATCCGCCAAACCAGCTGAGATTGCTACGCCAACACCAGTGGCCACTGTCAGCAAGTCAAAAAAATATATGGTGAGACGAGACATCATTATTGCCATAGATCCAGGCCATGGTGGACAAGATTCCGGCGCATTGGGTAAACATGGCACTAAAGAAAAAGATATTGTACTGGCCGTTGCCAAACGCTTAGCTAGTATAGTTAATGCTGAACCTGGCATGCGTGCTTATTTAACCCGCGATACCGATGTTTTCATCACCCTTCGTCAACGCATAAAAAGAGCACGAGAAAATAAAGCCGATATGTTTATCTCCATCCATGCTGATGCCTTTAAAGATGCAAAAGCAAAAGGCGCTTCGGTATTTGTTTTGTCTCAACGTGGTGCTAGTAGTGAAGCCGCGCAAATGATGGCCGACAAAGAAAACGCAGCTGATTTAGCGGGTGGCATTAGCTTAGAAGATAAAGATGACATGCTGGCATCTGTCTTGCTCGATTTATCACAAACTGCCAGTTTAGAGGCCAGCCTTGAGGTTGCAAATACTGTGTTAGCCGGTCTGAAACGCGTCGGCAACGTCCATAAAAAACACGTTGAATCTGCGGCTTTCGTCGTCCTTAAATCACCCGATATCCCTTCAATTCTAGTCGAAACGGCGTTTGTATCGAACCCTGATGAAGAACGAAAATTAAATACGCCCAGCCATCAAAATAAGATTGCCCGAGCCATATTGTCAGGTATTAGTAATTATTTTCAGCGCAATCCACTACCTGGTTCAAGCTCGCCACAGCAACACATTGTAAGCAGTGGCGATACATTAAGCATGATTGCCCAACGCTACCAAATCAGTATGCTTGAGCTTAAAACAAGTAACAATTTGAATCGTTCAGATATCAATGTCGGCGATGTATTACTGATTCCCTAAACGCCGAACCAGCTTGAATGCACAATATCAATTCTCTTAGATGCATCACCTAGGCTAGTAGCTGTTAAAATAAACATCATGTCAGATATGCCACGTATACATGCTCTCCCCTTACATCTTGCCAATCAAATTGCTGCCGGCGAAGTCATCGAACGTCCCGCTTCTGTGGTCAAGGAACTGGTGGAAAACAGCCTTGATGCCGGCGCCGATCAGATTTTCATCGATATTGAAGGTGCTGGAAATAAACTCATCCGCGTTCGTGATAATGGTCTCGGCATCCATCCTGAAGATTTGCCATTGGCGCTCAGCCGTCATGCCACCAGCAAACTACATTCCAGCGAACAATTGAGTCATATTGCCAGCTTAGGTTTTCGTGGTGAAGCACTACCCAGTATTAGCTCGGTATCTCGTTTAACATTAATTTCCCGTCAAGCTGATAGTGACTGTGCATGGCAGCTCAGCGGCGACCAAAATAACGCTATTAGTCCGGCAGCCCATCCTCAAGGCACCACGCTCGAAATCCGTGATTTATTCTTTAACTTGCCGGCAAGACGACATTTTCTTCGAAGCAATAAAACAGAACAAAATCATATATTAACGACGTTGCAACGCCTCGCATTAAGCCAATTCACAGTGGGCTTTCAGTGCCAATTATCAGCAAGCAGTAGCCTGAAATTACCCGCGGCGATTACGCTTGCCCAACAACAACAACGCATTGCAAAAATATGTGGCAAGAACTTTATAAATAACAGCCTATTTATCGAACAAGACTACGATGACATTAAGCTCGAAGGCTGGTTAGGCAAAGCAGCTGCCCATCGTCCACAAACGGATGTCCAGTATTTTTTCATCAATGGCCGTGTTATCCGTGATCGGGTCATTACCCATGCTATACGCCAAGCTTACAGCGACAAAATTCCCGCAGGTCGCCAACCCGCTTATGTTTTATACCTGACAATTCCATTAGATCGGGTTGATATTAATGTCCACCCCACCAAACATGAAGTACGATTTCGAGACGCGCGCTTAATTCATGGTTTACTAACCAGTGCTCTGCAACAAGCACTAACTCATGAAACGGTTATAGAGCCAATACCTGAACCATTGTCTGCTCAAGCGTCACATAATACACGCCCAATATCGCGTGCGAGCAAGCAATCTTCCGAGCAGTCTCAAATTGCTGAACACAGCATTGATTATCAGTTACCAATAGTCACGAAATCTCATTTTAAAGAATCGATAACAGCCAAATTTGGCCAAGCCATCACTTTAATTGAACAACGTTATGTGATCACAAAATCTTCACAGAGCTCATTGTTAATTGACTTACAACAAGCCGAACAGCAACTTCGCCGTCAGCAACTACAAGATGCCATCAACACCAATACACTGAGTACTCGCCCGATATTGGTACCTATTAGCTTGTCGGTTGATAATAATCTAATAGCCCTTGCCAGCCAATACGAGACATTACTAGAGAGTGTAGGTGTCCGATTACAACCTCAGTCCTCGGCTTTACTCATTAGGAGTATCCCCAGTTTATTGGCTCAAACTGATCTGAAAACACTGGTGCGGTCGCTACTCACTGCGCTTAGCAATAATCAAACGGATAAAGCGTCACTGGCCATTATTCTGCAACAACACCTGCCACTCATCGCGATTAGCCAGCTAGAACAGGCTACACAGCTACTGCTCCAACTGAATGAATTTTCTCTTGAAGCACCTTGGTGTCGTCGACTTGATCAACAAACACTGAATAGCTTATTCTGAGGTTTCTGTACGCTAAATATTTTTCGTAAGAATTAAGGCAAACACTATGTCAAAAACATCTCCGAAACCTTCTCTCATCCCTGCGTTCCTCGCTCTATTTGTTTTAGTCGCTATCTCTTATTTGATGTTTACCGATCTCAAACCAACACGTACAGAACACGATATTAGCCCTGCTATTGAAATTATTGAAACACCACCATTAACGATCATTCCAGCCATTCCTGAAGCAACCACTGCTGAACAAGAAGCCGAAATATTTGTAAATAACCTAGCGACAACCGAAGAATTTATCACCATCAATGAAAATGAGGATAAATTCGTACGTCATGACAGTGTCATTGTGCTACCTGATTTAGAGTATCTTGCTACCACGAAAGAAGCGCTACTTGCTGATAAGAGCTTAAAAGCTGATACACCGCTCACCTTAAATTACATTACTCATGACAAGGTTCAAACTACCCTAGCAGAGCTCAGTGATACGGTAGAAGATGAAACTTCAAATATCACCATTATCACTCCTGACGGCAGACAAATAATCTCGCCGCTTGCTGATTTACTTCATCATCAAGATCTTGAACTAAGCACGGTCATTACCCGTGTCATTCCACAAAAACATCGTATTGAAACCACGAAGGGAGAGCTTAACACTATCGATATCCCAGCTGACCAACCCTTAATAGCGACCATTACCCGAGGTTCGCAAGCCGTTACCTTAAAAGATCTAACGCTATCGGAATCACTACCAGATGATGCCTTATTCTATTTGCATCGGGTGACCGACCATGACGTACAAGGTTTGTGGGGGATCATTCAAGCAGGGTTAATTAGTAAATTTAGACAGGGCATACAATTAGAAGGCATTGCACGTAATAAGGAAGTCATCCAGGCCATTATTCCTGCCGATGCCGATGAAAGATTACCTTCTGGCCTCAGCTCCTTCCTTGGCAAAATACTCAAAAACAAAGTCGACAATAGTTTTATTTATAACCTAAAGACTCGTACTATGGGTCATGATGCAAACCTTATCTTTCCCGGTCAGCAATTAATCTTAATTCATTTCCCATCCAGTGAACTCGAGCAGATTTATCAGTTTTTCTCTGAACAACGAGATCAGAATATTGAAACGTTTGCTATTACCAATTAAAACTCACAACGATATCTACGATAATAAATAAACTGCTTGAGTTGCTCTTTCTCATTATCGTCGGGTTAATTATTGCTAGTGCATTTATTGTCGCCAATAGAGATGATTGATTAACCGAAAAAGACTAATCAACGTAGCGTAATAGCTCGCGCTGATTAATCATTATCTTTCGTTTAAAGATATAGCCTACCGCTTTTCAAACTTGCCATAACGCAACATAATACTCGGCAATACAAGTAGGTTAAGCACTGTCGATGAGATCAAGCCACCAATAATGATACTGGCCATCGGCCCCATTACTTCTCGTCCTGGGCTATCAGAATTCATCGCTATCGGTAACATCGCCAACGCGGTAACTAAGGCAGTAATTAATATAGAAGGTAGTCGCTCTTTCGCCCCACGAATCGCCGTTTCAGCATTCCAAGGTGCGCCTTCTTCTTGCACTAAATACTGAAAATGGGACACCAACATAATTGAGTTTCGCAAGGTAATACCAAACAAGGTGACAAAGCCAACCATTGAGCCTATCGACAATACGCCATTGGTAAACAATACCGCAATCACCCCGCCCACCAGCGAGAAAGGCAAATTTATCAGCACTAAAGACATGTTACGTAAGCTTTGCAAGGCGATATATAACAACAATAACACTGCTACGCCAGCCAATGTCGAATGTACAAGCAGGTCCTCACGTGATTGAGCTTGAGCAACCGCCGCACCGGTAAATTCAGGATATATATCCGCCGAGAACTCAACTTCATCATGTACCCGTTGTTTCAACACAGCAAAAAATGACGTCAGATCACGTCCAGCAACATTGCATGTCACTGTCTGCAATCGCTGAGCACCGGCATGCAAAATCATATAACGGCCAGATACCTGTTGAATAGTTGCCACATCTTGTAAGCGCAACATAACACCTGCTGACGTTTGAATAGGTAAATTAGCCACATCATCAGGTTGTTCACGTTGGTCAGCAGGTAACACGACGACTACATCAAACACGCGATTACCCTCTCGCACTTGCCCAACCACCGCACCATCAAACCCCGTTTGTACTGTGCGCATCACATCAGCAGGTTTCAAGCCCCAATAGGCTAATTCATCGAGTTTTAATCGCACTTCCAATTGTGGCTCACCAGCGGGGGCTCGCAGTTGCACATCGGTAGCACCATCAATATCGCGCATCACCGCCGCAATTTCATGTGCTTTGCGATCAAGCTCGACGAGATTTTTACCATACACGTTCACCACTACTGGTGACGTATAGCCTGAAATCGTTTCATCAATTCGTTCCGTTAAAAAAGTATTTACTTCTGAATTAATTCCCGGAAAGGCTTCTAATACCTCACGAATTTCATCTAATACTGCTTGTTGTCCAGCACCATCCATCGGCACCAGATCAATTTCATATTCACTGTAATGCGTACCAAAGGTATCCGCGCCACGTTCAGCACGTCCAGCCCATTGCGAGGTTGATCGTACACCCTCTATTTCAGCCACACGTTTTTCTAACTGACCGCCAATACGCAATGATTCGGCGATAGACGTGCCTGGCACACTGGCGGTATGAATAATGTAATGGCCTTCGCGTAGTTCAGGTAAAAAGCTACCACCCAACAACGGTAAAATAGCTAAACCCCCACAACAAAATATAATAACGCCACCAAAGGTTATTTTGGGAAACTGACTAACTAGACCTAAAACCCAGCCATATATAGGATTTAATAAACGTACTAGCGGCGGTTCTTTATCACTTAAATCTCCCCAGCGTGTCAGCAAGATATGGCATAAGGCTGGTGTGACCGTTAGTGCCACCGCTAATGAAGCAAAAATCGCCAAAATATAGGCTTCACCTAAAGGTTGAAACATTCGGCCAGCTACACCGCTCAAGGTCAATAATGGAATAAAGACCAACATCACTATAAAACTGGCATAAACCACTGAGCTACGCACCTCCATCGAGGCATTAAAGACCACTTCCATCGTCGATTTTGGTTCAACCAACACCGCATTTTCTCGTAAACGTCGAAAGATATTTTCAGTATCAATGATGGCATCATCAATTACTTCGCCCAAAGCAATCGCCAAGCCACCTAGCACCATGATATTGATATTGACGCCCATTTCTAGCAAGACAATGAGCGCCGTAAATAGGGATAAGGGAATAGCTGTGATTGAAATTAATGCGGTACGTAAGTTAAACAAAAATAAGATCAGCACTAACATTACTAGTGCGCCACCTACCAGCAAATGTTCACGAATATTACTTAATGAAGATTCAATGTAATTAGCGGGGCGAAATAAATCATCATGCAAGGTAATGCCATCAGCCGCAAAACCGTCCTTAAATTCAGCTAGTGCAGCTTCAATGCCGTGAGTTACCGCCAAAGTATTAGCTTTATATTGGCCAATAACCATTAAAACTACGCCGGGCTTACCGCCAATGGCTGCCCCGCCAATCGCCGCTGCGGGGGCAGCAATTACATTGGCAACATCGCCTAATAAGATAGTGCCATTATCCGTATTACGTAACACTACTTTTGCCAACTCTTCAGCTGACATCGGTTGACCTGTTACGCTCAGCATCATCCGCTGGTTACTATTTTCAATATGACCACTTGCCATAATGCCAGTAGCTGATTTTGCCGCCTCAGTCACCTCGTCAATAGCGATTCCATAACGTGCTAATTTGTCTGTATTAAGCTGGATTTGTAACTGCTTTTCATCACCGCCAAAAACATTAATATCGGCAACACCTTCCACACTTAATAATCTTGGCGATAAAGTCCAATCTACCAAAGCGCGCAATGCCATCAAATCATGGCTATCCGAACTTAAACCTATCGTCATGATCGTGCCCGACGATGATTCCAGAGGCACCATTAATGGCGGGCCAATACTTTCTGGCAATGCGTTACTCAAACCCAATAACCGTTCAGAGACTAATTGGCGGTCAAGATATATATCTGTGCTGTCATAAAAGGTGAGGATAACCACCGACAATCCGGGAATAGATTGCGAACGAATGGATTCAGTTCCCACCAATCCACCCAAGCCATTTTCCAGTGGTTGGGTGACTAAGACTTCTACCTGTCCGGCAGTAAGCCCTTGTGCCTCCGTTTGAATAATCACTTGTTTGGGGGCGAACTCAGGGAAGATATCTAAACTTGAATTCGATAATTTATAAATGCCGTACGCTAAAAGCAATATCGCTAAAGCAACAACAACGCCGCGAAACCGAACAGAAAAAGCAACAATATGTGACAGCATGATTAATCATCACCCTCAATCTGCCATCTAAATTCTTCTGATAGCAACATTTGAGCTCCTCGGATGACTAATGTCTCACCAACAGTAAGCCCTTCAGTCATAAAGACGCCACCTGCGGCTACTAAACCAGAAAGCAACGACCTACGCTGATAAAGATCATCTTCAAGCTTCACATACGCCCAAGCTTGTCCATCATTCCACACAATCGCTTCATCAGGTATAAACACGCCGTTGAGTGGTTCTAAGCCCTGTGGTAACCACGCATCAAGCCGCATGCCTGTTCGTAACTGACCAGTTGTTGTTTTAAAGAAGTACGTTTCGCCCTGAATCACTTGATCCGTTGTAAAAGCGGCCGATACAAAATCAGCCTTGCGCGCTTGTTGCCGTGAACCATCACGGGCAATCCGGATATCACTCGCCTCAGTAGCTAACGATATATCTAACGGTAACGTCACTAATAACAAACTATCTTGTCGTGATAAAAGTCGCTGCCATTGAGTTGAGTCCTCAGTCAAAATCCAAGAGCTAATGACTTCACCCCATGTTTGCAATGCTTCATCATGAATTGCCTGCAGGTCAAAATTTAAACCCTGCAACTTAGCTTTAGCTTCGTGCCAAGTAGCTTCTGCATAGCTGACATTTTTTGTCGCAACACTACCAGTACCCTTCGCCAACATCTTTAATCGAGCTAATTCTGCCGCCGCGGCCCGCTCTGCTACATTAGCAACATTTAAAGCGGCTAATGCCTGATTATGTCTTGCTCGTAATGCCAGCACGGGTCGTAAATCAACCACTATTGCTAACGCTTTTGACTCAGGAAAGAAACTAGTTTGGACTAAATTGACCGTCTCAACACCAGCATAAGCACCAATTTCATCATCTATTCGCACCATCATCTTACCGGCGGTAACCGATGTAGTGTCAGTAGATGATTCGTCATCATCACCCTGAGCGCTATCTACTGCCTCGGAATAGTCCTCAAACCAGCTTTCAAGCTGATCAAGTAATGTAGGTTTTGATCCGGTAGGAAACACAAATAAAATCGCCGCAAGTATAAGTAATGCCACAATCCACACACTAATTTTTCCGCGTAAGCTCATTACACATCCAGAGTATATAAAATAAGTTGGCCATTACACCATGCAAACAACGTAGGAACAAGACAACGGTAAAATTAAACTACTTTTAACTTGACACAAGGCGCCGTAGAAGGTTTAATGCTCGACCTTAAATGGCTCGATAGCTCAGTCGGTAGAGCAAGGGATTGAAAATCCCTGTGTCCCTGGTTCGATTCCAGGTCGAGCCACCATTAAATATCTAGGCCTCAGCATTTTTT
>JAGXHJ010000047.1 GCA_024636315.1 Methylophaga sp. | reverse complement strand
ACCTTGTCATCGACATCACAGAATACTTCAGTTAACTTGTTCATAAGCCTGTTTTCCTTTGGTCAAAATCTTTGTGGTAAAAGATCTGATCGGTAAACAGGCTTTTTAGTTCCCTTGGTTCTTAAACCGAGTTGAGGTTATTTAATAGGGATGATAGCTGTTCCAATTTTGTACCCTGTTTGTACCGTGCACAGTTATATCAGGGTAGTTTGAGGCAGCTTTTGACAATTGGCGAACATTGTAAGTGATTGATATTTAAAGAAACACTATTTTATTGATCCGACTTAAAATCCCTCGACCAGATAACCTTAATAACACATTGCTACAAATAACACCTTGTGTCATTTTTGTGTCAAAGTCATGTCGTCTATGCGATAAATGACACCGTTTGAGGCAGTTTTACAGGTTGGCGAGCGCTGTAAGTTATTGATTAATAAGGGCCGTTAAAATGGCCGTTGTTATTGAAAACCTCTGCATCCCCTATATTCAGTATTGGGATACAATGAATTAATTATGAAAATAATGTGCGTGGATTTTGCGTAGATCGGTTGTGCATGGTTATGCATTGTGGTGATGTTAATGCAACGGGCGCCACATTAATAGTTAATAAAAACAATAAGATATAATTTATCTGTTGAACTGTTAATCCGCAGGTCCCTGGTTCGAGTCCAGGTCGAGGAGCCAACAGATTCAAAGCCTCAGCATTTTAATATGCTGAGGCTTTTTTGTTTGTTTCTTTCGGCGGATTACGGAACAACTGCCAAAACAACTTTATCACCAAAACAAAACTTGCCTACTTAGCATTCACTGACACTTTTTCCTGATATATTCAGTAAGTCCTCCAATCTGATATTGTCATTGCCAGCGGAAACTACATATTTCTAAATCACGTGTTCAGCTACAGATTATTTAAGAGTTAACGTGGATGTAAGTCAGTCAAAATCGAAAATTGTTTAAACAAATTAGTTACGGAAAAGAACGGACGGTTCACGTCATTACTTGGTACCGTCATCGCTGGCAGAATAATAGTAAGGGAAGGGGGTCTTATCGTTGGTGACACTTTTAATCGCTCATCATGGCTCTGGTAGTCATTCAGACGCAGTCAGACACAACCATGCCCTTGTGTACTAAGGTAACAATGGTTTCGAACGTTTTTTAGATGTTTAAAATAACAGGAACTAAAACACTAAGAAGAACATTATCTAGTGCTAAATAAGCTAAGTTGATATCGAAGAATCAGACTATTTGGGAATTGTTGCTCAGATCTTATCGGGCGAGAGGCTAGAATCTAGAACGATAAGATGACTCGTCATTATTTCCCTCGGTAAAGCGGGTCAAAATTACCCCACTTAGGTTCCGGAGGTGGTTCACGTTGAGGTTCACGCACAAACTTATAATCTCTCGAATATAAATTGGCGTATGGATTTGGTTTTACCTTAGCTTTGGGGGCTTCTTCACTTAGCTTGGTGTTGTCTTCAGGAGTAGTTGTGTCAGCTTCAGGGGGAGTTGTATCACCTTCAGGATTAGCTGTTTCATCGTTTGGATTTTGCGCGCCCTCCAATTTACTTAACCGTTCTTTCATTTGTAGGTTTTCTTCTTTTAGGGCAACAGCTTCTTCACGCATTTTAAGGAGCTTAATATCCTCAGCGGTATATTCCTTAGTTAATGGCGAGGTTTCGGTATTAGGAGAGTCACCTTCAGTTCCAGCTGATTCTGAAGTCGTTGGTATTAGTTCTGGAGAAATAATTTCTCCGTTTGCATCCATTGCCGCTTCTTCTGGGCTGGCTTGATCAGATGGCATAAAGAAAAAATAAGCACCGCCAGCTATCAAAAGTAGTGTTGTTAAGCCAATAGCAATTTTGATCAGCATCGATGTTGATAGGCGTTTTGAGCCTAAGTTCGAGCCGTCCTCTTCGGAAGAACTTTCTTCTAAAGTGTCATCAGTCTCGTTATCAGCCATTTCAATACCCATTCAAGTAAAATAGTTAGACGAGACCTTGGCACAGATTAGATTCTGAGTAAAGATCTCTAAAGTCGTTATTAAATGGAAGTATATATCATCATTATCTGAACCGAAAAATACATTGTAAAGATAGCGTCAGAGAGGATGAATGGGAAACTTAATGCATTGATTGTATCGCTGTCACCGCCTATAGCTTCTCCGCGGTGAGCCGTTAGATATAAAGTGTAACGTCCGCATCACCAGCAAATTCTAAGAATGTTGCTGCACCACCACGACTGATTCCTTCAATAAAATCTTCGCTTTTGAAGTCAAATAGGTCAACCGTCATTTGGCAGGCAATTAACTCGACGCCCGTTTCGATACAAATATCACGTAGCTCCTCTAAACTGGCGACGCCTTTTAGTTTTAGTTTACGCTTCATCATCCATGTCGCAAACCATTCTAAACCGGGGATTATCTGTATGATACTTGGAATGGTAACGGGCATTGGCATTGCCGGGTTGCCAAGTGGTGAAACCTTTAAATTAAGTTCTTTATTGAGTAATTGCAGGCCGTAGAAAGTGAAAAATATCTTCACTTCAAATCCAAGGGCTATGGCCGTTGAAGCAAGTAAAAATGGCGGGTAGGCAGAATCCAATGTACCTTTACTAGCGATGATTGCGAGTTTTTTAGCCATTATGCAGCACCTTTTTCAAGAATAAAATGTAACTTACCATCTTGTTCCTTAGTTTCAATTAATGGATTGCCGGTCATTTTGGAGAAAGCAGGAATGTCCTGATTTGCACCGGCATCTGTTACGATCAAATGTAATCGTTGGCCAGCGGTCATTTCTGATAAAGCTTTACGTGCTTTAAGGACGGGTAATGGACAATTTAAGCCTGAAGTATCGAGTTCTACATCAAAATGTGACATGATTTTTCCCTAAGTTCTGTATCTATATAATAGTGTAATAATAAACTTAAATAGATCGTTTGTCTTGTAGGAACCCTTTTCGGAGCTGAGATGTCTACGTGTGATTATGAAAAAAATTAATACAATAATATTATTAAGTTTAATTGCTTGGCCATTGTCATCTGTACATGCGCTGGATATCGCTTTGCCTGAAATGGGCGATAGTGCAGGTGCATTGATTTCGCCACAGCAAGAACATGAAATCGGTCAATCATTTTTCTGGCGGCTACAACAGTCGGTTGATTTGATTGATGATCCAGAAGTTAATAGTTATATACAGTCATTAGGTTATCGTTTAGCCGCCAATAGTGACGCACCTTCTTTGAGCTTTACCTTTTTTATGGTGCCCGATCCAACGGTCAATGCCTTTGCAGCCCCAGGTGGTTTTATTGGAATGAACAGTGGCCTTATATTGACTAGCCAGCGTGAAGATGAAGTGGCTTCGGTTATGGCTCATGAAATAGCGCATATTACCCAACGCCATCTTTTACGAAGTTTTGAGCAATCAAAACAGATGAGTGTGCCGATGACGGTGGCAATGATTGCTGCGGCATTATTGGGCGCGACGACTGATGCAAAAATGGGAACGGCGGCGATTATGGCGGTGCAGGCTGGCGGCATCCAAGCTCAGATAAACTTTACGCGGGCGAATGAGAGTGAGGCGGATAACTTAGGTATGTTGACGCTCGTACGCGCAGGTTTTGATGCTCAAGCAATGCCTACATTTTTTGAACGCTTACAACAAACCAGTCGTTTTTATACCAGTAGTGCGGTACCTGAATTCTTACGTACTCATCCTGTGACAACGTCACGTATTGCTGATGCGCGAGGGCGAGCCGAGACTTATCCATTAAAAAAACAACTAGGGGATGATTTACAGTTTTATCTGATTCGTGAAAAATTGCGAGTGATGGCCTCGACTGATTTGAACCAATTAACAAAGTATTATGCTGATGCATTGGCATCAGGTAGTAGTCTGAATAATATGGCGACTAAGTATGGTTATAGTTTAGCTTTAGCTGCCAAAGGCGATTACATACAGGCACGTACAATAATACAAGAACTGATAGATCAAGATAAAGACCGCTTAAGCTATCAATTAGCCTTGGCTGATCTTGAAATGGCTGTCGGGAGATTATCGGCAGCATTAACAATTTATAACGATAATCAAAAATTATACCCAGATGATCAGGCACTGACATTGAAACAGGTAGGGGCGTTATTACAGGCTAATATGCCTGCAAAGGCTGTAGCATTATTGCAAACCCAACTAGAATTGGGAGCACCGTCTCGACAGCTTTATAAATTATTGTCGCAAGCTAAAGCGGACATGGGAGAGAAAAGTCAGTCTCATAGTTGGCTTGCAGAGTATTATTATAGTTCGGGCCGCTTAGGACAGGCGGCGGATCAACTGCGTTTAGCTGCAGGCTTTGCAAAAAATGATGACTATCAATTAGCTAAAATAAGTTCTCGACTACGTGAGGTAGAAATGACATTGGCACAGATGGAAAAAATGTGATGGCAGATAATAGTTTTGAACAACGTCGAGCGATTTTAAAAGGCGCAATTTCGGCTTCGACACTAGCTTTAGTGGCGGCGAGTGGTCTATTATTACCACAACGTGTATTGGCTCATTGGCCCACGGACGCATTTAATGCAAAAACGGTTGAAGATGCGTTGCTGGCATTACTTGGACATGCAGAAGTCGTCGATGATTCTGTGGTGCAATTTAAAGTCGGTACTCCACCGAGTTATGCTGTCAACGGAGCATCGGTGCCAATTGAAATCCAAAGTAGCTTAAGTGATATAGAACGCATTGCGATATTGGTTGAAAAAAATCCTAATCCATTAGCCATGAGTCTGGATTTTACACCTGCTGTAAAATTACCTTTCAAAAGTATGATTAAAATCGCTGAAGATTCTTTAGTTATTGCTGTTATCAGCGCTGGTGGCAAGTTATATAGAACATCGCGAATGGTTGAAGTGGATATTGGAGGGTGTGCCTAATGGGCTTAGCTGCAAAAGATCGCATTCGAGCGAAACTGAAAGAGGATGAAACAACGGTACGATTATTATTGGCTCATCCGATGCATACCGGACGAGGCAAGAATGAGGCTGGTGAATTGATTCCTGCAGAGTATATTCAAGATATTCGTTGTTGGCGTAATGATGATGAGGTGCTTACTATCAAATGCGGCACGGCAACGGCGCGGAACCCCTATTTTTCTTTTCAATTAGTAGGTGGTGCGCTGGGCGATAAAATTACTATTCGTTGGGTGGATAATATCGGTGCTAAAGGCACAGCGGAAACAATTGTCGGATGAGTCTAAAGGTAAAGGTACATCTATTTTTTGCCGTATTGTTGATAACCTCATTATTGGCGAGTACTGGTGTATTGATTAGCAATGCCCGGCAGTCAGTGAAGATTGAAATGGAAGATACCATGGCCGCCGCCGCACGTCTTATGACTGTTTCACTCTCTGGGGCATCACTTAATCGAGAACTCGGCGTTTATGAGCATTTGCATGAGTTGGTCAAAGCCCTAGGTGAAATTCGTAGTTTACATATCTTGTTATTTGACTCTAAAGGATTGCTGTTTGAGGGTGAGCCACAGGCTGATAGTGGCGCAAAACCACCAGATTGGTTTGTTAAGATATTATTCCCCAAAGTGACACCATTAACCAAGCGTTTTGGTAATGGGCATATGGTGATCTATGCGGCACCATTACAGGAAATCGGTGACCGCTGGTTAGATCTTCGTGGCATTTTAGAGCTGGGTTTCGGGATATTTATTTTTGTCGGTTTGTTTTTATATTGGGGCGTAGGCTGGGTACTTAAGCCACTTGACCGTTTGTTAGTCGCCTTATCTGGTTTCGAACGTGGTGATCTACATTTACGTTTGCCAAGCTTCTCTTTGCCAGAAATGAATCAAATAAGTCAGACCTTTAATCGCATGGGGCAAACACTTGAACGAAGTATTGAAGAGAACCGTCGGTTAGCAACCCTCGTCAAGCAGACGGGTGATGCTATTTTATCTTTAGACCATGCTGGCAATATTACTTTTTGTAATCCAGCCGCCGAGCGATTATTTAGTCATCAAACAACCTTGTTAGTAGGCGAAGCCTTAGCAAATTTGGGATTTACCGAATATCGTAGCCGTATTGCCGAAATATTGGAAAACTGCGAAACCGTAGAAAATTTAGAAACAGGTTTGCCATTAGCTGATGGTCAGATTGCTGCCATATTATTCTCAACTGTGCCATTAGTAGATTCCGATGGGAAAGTGCGCGGTGTTATCTGCACATTAAGAGATATTACCGAACATAAGCAGGCCGAAGAAGCTGAAAATCAATTACGTGAAACACGTTTGTTGACACATCATATGGCTGAAGCACAGGAAGCCGAACGTCGGCATCTAGCTCGAGAATTACACGATGAATTAGGACAATGTCTGACGGCGATTAAAACTGATGCGGTATTAATCCGTAACCGTAGCGAAAACACAGAACCTAAAGTTTACAGAAGCGCTCAAGCGATTATTGATGTTGCCAGCCATATTTATGATGTCGTCCATAATATGATTACTCGGCTACGTCCTAGTCCTTTGGATGATTTGGGCTTGATTCCGACCTTGCAGGAGTGCATTTCTGCTTGGCAAAAGCGACAACCAGATATAGATTTCGTGCTGAATATATCGGGAAAACTAGATAATTTGAACGAAGCCATGAATATGACGGTATTCAGGGTGGTACAAGAAGCCATTACCAACGCTGTACGCCATGCGGATGCGAGTGAGATGACCGTGTCAGTAAGTAATAAAATTGATGAAAAAACCGAACAACATCAATTAGTCATTGAGATCGTTGATAATGGTAAAGGGATGGAAATTCAAGACTTTCACTCTGATGTCGATTTTGGCTTGTTAGGTATGCGTGAGCGAGCACACAGTTTAGGTGGAACATTTATTTTGGAAAGTAGTCTAGGGACTGGGTTAAAAATCCATGTCACCATTCCACTAGGGGCAGATAAAATTGTATGAGTGATAATAAAACAACCGTATTGTTAGTTGATGACCATGAGTTAGTGCGTGCAGGGTTTCGTCGTTTATTGGAAGATGGCGAGAAGCTGGTGGTAGTGGCCGAAGCTGGTAGTGGCGAACAAGCGGTACAGGATTATATGAAATACCATCCTGATGTGGTGGTGATGGATATTTCGATGCCAGGTATTGGTGGTATAGGAGCTATTGAACGCATTATTGCAAGAAGCCCAGAAGCTCGAATTCTGGTACTCAGTGTGCATGAAGATGGCGTGTTTACATCGCGAGCCCTGCAGGCCGGTGCCAAGGGCTTTATTCCTAAACGTAGTGCACCAGAGGAAATGATTAAGGCGGTTGAGCAGGTAGCACAAGGGAAAATATTCATTGACCCTGAGATTGCACAACTAATCGCCTTGCAAAAAGTAACCGGTTCAGAAAGTATTATAGATACATTGAGTCAACGTGAGTTTGAAGTATTTAGCTTATTAGCGGAAGGAAAAACGGTCAATGACATTGCTGATATCTTGAACCTAAGCCCTAAAACAGTCGGCACTCATCACACAAGTATCAAGCAAAAGTTGAATGTTTCAAATTCTGCCGAGTTGGCACGATTAGCCATTAGAAGCGGTATATTAGAAGCATAAGTTATGATTAAGGAAAATCCTTAGTAACATCGAGCCTTTTCCTCTAACCCTAGTCCGTCCATCCGAGTATATTTGCATCCAAGGTCAAGGAGAAAGTTTTTTCCTGACAATTAATAACTAATTAACGAGGTGTTTATCATGTGGACTAAACCAGAATATTCAGACATGCGTTTCGGCTTTGAAGTAACAATGTATATTTGCAACCGTTAATTCATAGCAAAATATAAATTACTAAAAGCCTCGATATTGCAAAATATCGGGGCTTTTTAGTAATTGAATGTAGCTAAGGAAAATCCTGAGTGCCATCAAGTATTTTCCTCTAACGATTATGATCGAGTGTGCGTATATTGAGAATCCTGTTAATAAGTAAGCCCTGTTAACAAGATGAAAAAAATAAACTATTATAATTAGGAGAGATATTATGTGGACTAAACCAGAATATTCAGACATGCGTTTCGGCTTTGAAGTAACAATGTACATTTGCAACCGTTAATTCAAAATACGAACATTAAAAAAGCCTCGATATCGAAAGATATCGGGGCTTTTTTTTACATTAAATTTCAATGAGACCGAATAAGGAAAATCCTTAGATGTCTAACGGGTATTCCTGACGTAACTTGGCTTATGTCGGTGTAATATTACTCTCGCTGACATGAGCTGTTTCATCCAGCATTTTTATAATTATTAATAGAGAGAATTATTATGTGGACTAAACCAGAATATTCAGATATGCGTTTCGGCTTTGAAGTAACAATGTACATCTGCAACCGTTAATACCGGTTTTTGATGTATGCTTGGAGCCCATTTTAGGCGGGCTCCAAGTTTCTTCAAGATTAAATCAAATAGTTTTGCTTAGCAGAATGATTCGATTTAGTTGTGACTCAACGGAATAATAATTATGTATGTACATGTTTTAGGTTCAGGCGCTGGTGGTGGTTTTCCGCAGTGGAATTGTAATTGTGTGAATTGTAAGGGGGTGCGTGATGGCTCTATAAAGGCAACACCTCGCACTCAATCTTCTATTGCCGTAAGTGCTAATGGCGAAGATTGGATCTTATTTAATACCTCGCCAGATATCAAAAAACAAATGGATGATTTTCCTGCTTTTCAGCCTGCACGAAAAGTACGTGATACCGCTATTGCAGCCATAGTAATTGTTGATGCACAAATTGATCACTCAACAGGTATTTTGATGTTGCGGGAGCATATCGAACCGTGGAATGTGTATTGTACGGAAGCCGTACATAGTGATTTAACAACAGGTTTCCCTGTGTTTAATATTTTGGGCCACTTCCGTGGTGTTAATTGGCATGAAATCAGTACGGATGAATCGTCATTCACTATTCCAAAAGCAGAAGGTTTAATCTTTACTGCCGTGCCACTAAAGAGTGAAGCTCCTCCTTATTCGCCACACCGTCACAATACGGTACCTGGTGATAATATTGGGATGAAAATTGAAGATACGCGTACAGGGAAAGTATTATTTTACGCACCCGGACTCGGAGTCGTTGAAGAGCATGTACTAGATTATATGAAAAATTCAGACTGCATATTGGTCGATGGTACTGTTTGGACTGATGATGAAATGTCACATGAAGGTATTAGTGATAAGCGTGCTCAAGAAATGGGTCACTTAGATCAGTCTAGTAAAGGCGGCATCATGGATATCTTGAATAGTATGGCGCGACCACGGAAAATATTAATTCATATTAATAATACCAACCCAATTTTGAATGAAGAATCGCCACAGCGGAAGATTCTTAATGATGCTGGAATAGAAGTGTCATACGATGGAATGGATATCGAACTATAATCTAAACGCTAGATTTTCACATGTAGTTGTGGGAATGACGATAATATTTTAAGGAACAAACATGTCAGATCAAACACCTTGGACACATGAAGAATTTGAGGCGCAATTACGTTCAAAATCTAATCTCTACCACTTTAATCATCCTTTCCATAAATTAATGCATTCTGGAAAGTTGAATAAAAAACAAGTGCAAGGTTGGGTGGCAAATCGTTTTTATTACCAAACTGCGATTCCAATTAAAGATGCGGCAATCATGTCAAACTGTCCCGATCGTGAAGTGCGTAAACACTGGGTTCAACGTATTTTGGACCATGATGGTCATGAAGGTCACGGTAGTGAACCTGCTGATGTAGGCGGTATTGAGGCTTGGTTGCAATTAGGTGAAGCGGTTGGTCTTACACGTGAAGAACTTTGGTCTGAAGAACATGTCTTACCAGCAGTACGTTTTGCAATTGATGCATATATTAACTTTGCCAAGCAGCGTCCTTGGCAAGAAGCTGCGAGCTCGTCATTAACAGAATTATTTGCACCGACGATTCATAAACATCGTATCGATTACTGGCCACAGCACTATCCTTGGATTGAGCCACAGGGTTATAACTATTTCAAAAAACGCCTTCATGAAGCACCACGCGATGTAATGAATGGTTTACAGATCACTATGGATTACTACAAAACACGTTCCGAACAAGAGCGTATGTTAGGTATTTTACAGTTCAAATTGGATGTGTTGTGGACGATGTGTGATGCCATGTGGATGGCGTATGTTGAAAACCGTCCCCCATATCATATGGATGTTTAATAAATGAGTGATCCCGTTTTTAATGCGAGTAGCATTCCCGTATTAGCACTCGGCTATCGTTTTCAGTGGGAGCCGATGCAAGATTGCAACGTGCTACTTTATCCTGAAGGCATGGTTAAGCTAAATCCTGCTGCTGGCGAGATTCTTAAGCATATTGATGCCCATAAACAAACTGTAGCTGAATTGATTGCTGAATTAAAAGCTGCTTTTAATGGTGCTGACCTAGACAACGACGTCTATAATTTTTTGGAGGAAGCTCATGACAACGGTTGGATCAGAGCAGAATAAAGCGCCTGGAAGCACCGGTGGTGCATCAGGCATGAGTGCAAATAATAATATCCGTCAACCATTATGGTTGTTAGCTGAATTAACCTATGCATGTCCATTACAGTGTCCATATTGCTCAAACCCTATGGATTACGCCAACTTTAAGAAAGAGCTGACAACAGCAGAATGGTTGGATGTATTTAGACAAGCTCGGGCAATGGGCGCGACACAATTAGGGCTTTCTGGTGGCGAGCCATTAACACGCCCCGATCTAGTCGAGTTAATTACTGAAGCTAGAAAGATGGGCTTCTATACCAACTTGATTACCTCTGGTGTTGGTATGGATGCAGACAAAGTCGCTGAGTTTAAAGAAGCGGGCTTAGATCATATTCAAGTCAGTTTCCAAGCTAGCTCGGAAGATTTGAATGATTTGATCGCAGGTACCGATGCTTTCAAACATAAAATTGCAATGGCAAAAGCAGTTAAAGCTAATGGCTATCCAATGGTTTTATGCTTTGTAACACATCGTCAAAATATCGACCAAATGGAAGATATTCTTGAGTTAGCTATTTCACTTGAGGCTGATTATGTAGAGCTTGCTACGACTCAATATTATGGTTGGGCCATGCATAACCGTGATCAATTATTGCCAATGAAAGAGCAGTTAGTGAAAGCTGAGGCAATAGCGCATCGTTACCAAGAAGAACAGCAAGGTAAGATGAAAATCTATTATGTTGTGCCAGATTATTACGAAGAACGTCCAAAAGCATGTATGAATGGTTGGGGGAATGTTTTCTTAACTATTACGCCGGATGGCGTGGCTTTACCATGTCATGCGGCACGTGAATTACCTGGGATGGATTTGCCAAATATCAGAGACATTTCGGTGAAAGAAATTTGGGAAGAATCAAATGACTTTAATCGCTTCCGTGGTTATGAATGGATGAAAGAGCCATGTCGTTCTTGTGATGAAAAAGAAAAAGATTTTGGCGGCTGCCGTTGTCAGGCATTTATGTTGACCGGTGATCCTGCAAGTGCCGATCCGGTTTGTAGTAAATCATTTGATCATCATTTGATCGAAGAAGCCTTAAAACGTGGCCGCTTGGAAGCTGAAAAAACAGTAGCAGAAGCTAAACCTTTGGTATTTCGTAATCCGAAAAATTCTAAAAAATTATCTGCTAGTGAATAGTGATTCGGCAATATCGACGCGTGGTCTGACTAAGCAATATGGTCAGACCATCGCGGTAAACAAGCTAGATCTAGATATCAAAGCAGGCCAGTTTTATGGTCTGCTTGGTCCTAATGGGGCAGGAAAAAGCACCACAATTCATATGTTAACAACCATGACGGCTGCAACATCAGGTGAAGCATGGATCGCGGGACAGAAAGTAGCAGCTGATCCCATTGCAATAAGACGTACGGTCGGTCTAGTGTTTCAAGATTCTGCACTTGATCGCACGATGTCAATTGATGAAAATCTACAATTTGCGGCAGCCATGTATAACTTATCGCCGAGTGAAGCTAATAAACGCATTGATGAATTATTAGCGGTTTTTGGATTACAAGACAAACGTAAACGGAAATTAATTACCTTATCGGGCGGACAACGTCGTGCAGTGGATATTGCTCGCGGTGTATTGCATAGACCGAAAGTATTGTTTCTTGATGAACCCACTGTCGGTTTAGATTTGCCAAATCGTCGTGCAATCTGGCGTTTTGTGGAATTATTACGCCGTGAAGAAGGTATGACAGTATTTCTGACGACACACTATTTAGAAGAAGCGGCGGCCTGTGACCATGTTGATTTTATCCAACAAGGCAAATTACAGCAGGGTGGTGCACCCAGTGATTTAACTCAACGATTAGCCGCTAATATTTTGGAAATTAGAACACCGAATCCAGAAGCGATTTCTACACAATTGAGTCCACTATTTGGCACGCCGATTCATGAAGATGAAGATCTGAGCTTTAAAATTTCAACCAATGATGTTAATTTTTATGAATTACAGCAAACACTGGGTGATGCAGTATCATCAATGCAATGGCGAAAACCTAATCTTAATGATGTTTATTTATGGACATTTTGTAGCCCAGAACAAGGCAAAGTAATATGATTTGGCGTCCTGTAAAGGCAGTTGTTGGCCGTGAAATGAGTAAATTATTTCGTCAACGTGCCCGTTTAATTAGCTCGATGGTAAGGCCAATGATTTGGTTACTGGTCATTGGTTCTGGTGTAGGAAGCATGTTGCAAGGTCCAGAACAAGAAGGTTATCTCAACTTTTTAGTGCCTGGTATCTTAGCGATGACGTTATTGTTCGCGGCCTTATTATCAGCACTGACCTTGGTTTATGATAAAGAATTTGGCGTGATGCGAATGATGATGATTGCTCCGATGGCACATTATTGGATCGTATTAGCTAAACTCCTTGCCGCGACATTAACGGCGATGGTGCAAGCAAGTTTGTTGTTAGTATTGTTATTGGTGCTCGGTTTAGTCAGTATTAAAATTGCGCTTAGCTTATTACTTCCCGCTGTTTTAACGGCAATTTGTTGCGCGGCGATTGGTGGGCTGATTGCTGTTTATTCAAAGAGCATAGATAACTTTGCTGTCATTATGAATTTTTTTATCTTCCCCGTATTTTTTCTCAGTGGTGCCTTATATCCCGTTAATCAATTACCGGATTATTTGCACTACATCGTGCTAGTTAATCCATTCAGTTACGGTGTTGATTTGCTGAAACACGCAGTACCCAATGTAGCCACTGACTTTTCAGTGATGACAGATATTGCCGTATTGCTAGGTTTTTCAATCGTTGCTATCGCAATAGCATGCTGGCAGTTTTCACGTGAATCGGTACATGAACCCTTATTTCATCGCGCGACTAAAAGCGGTTAATGACAAGAACCTAAGCCTTTTTTCTCTAAGTAACATTGGTGATACTCTTCAGCAGGGAAAAACTCGCTCGCCGCAGTAATTTCAGTAACGGCTGGTTGAGGATAATAATTACTATTATCGAGTGCTTGTTTAGACGCTAATGCTTGTTCCCGCTGTTCATCACTGTGATAAAAGATCGCACTACGATATTGGGTGCCCACATCAGGACCTTGGCGATTGAGCGTAGTCGGATTGTGTATCTGCCAAAATACCTCAAGTAATGTTGTGTAGCTTATTATCGCTGGATAAAACGTTACTTCGATAGCCTCGACATGGCCTGTTGTACCAGTACAAACAGCTTTATAATCGGGATTGTCTGTGCTACCTGCGGTGTAACCGACACGGCTTGAAATAACACCATCAACTTGTCTGAATTTTGCTTCTACACCCCAGAAACAGCCTGCTGCAAATGTCGCAATTGTCATTATTTAACCTTATTGTTATGGGAAAAAGCTTAAGCACTTGTATACTATTACGATTATATTCTTAACACCTTATTCTTATCATCCTAAATTTGCTGATAAACCAAATAATGGATAAGAAAACCTTGATTAGAGACTGATATGAGCGAAGTAGAAGCTGTGACATCAAAACCAAGTAATTTCATACGAAATATCATCAATGCTGATATTGCGGCAGGTAAAAATGAAGGCCATGTACGCACCCGTTTTCCTCCCGAGCCAAATGGTTATTTGCATATAGGTCACGCTAAATCTATTTGCCTAAACTTTGGTATAGCCAATGATTATAACGGCGAATGCAATCTACGTTTTGATGATACAAACCCTCATAAAGAAAATGTAGAATTCGTTCATTCGATTAAAGAGGATGTGCGTTGGTTAGGTTTCGACTGGACTGATCACCAATACTTTGCCTCAGATTATTTTGGTCAGCTTTATACTTATGCCGTTCAACTCATCGAGCAAGGTGATGCTTATGTCTGTGATTTGACGGCAGATGATATCCGCGAATACCGTGGCACATTAACAGAAGCAGGTAAAAACAGCCCATGTCGTGATCGTAGCGTAGCAGAAAATTTAGCCTTATTTAAAGGCATGCGTGACGGTGAATTCCCTGATGGCTCGAAATTATTGCGCGCTAAAATCGATATGGCCTCGCCGAATATGAATATGCGTGATCCAGCGATTTATCGAATTCGTCATGGTGTGGTTCATCATCAAACGGGCAGTGAATGGTGTATTTACCCGATGTATGATTATACGCATTGTCTATCTGATTCGATTGAAGGCGTTACTCACTCTATTTGTACTTTAGAATTTGCTGACCATAAACCTTTATATGACTGGTTCTTAGATGTTCTGGAGGTGCCATGTCATCCACTACAAATTGAATTTTCACGTCTTAATTTGCAATATTCGATCACCAGTAAACGTAAATTAACTCAATTAGTTGATGATGGCTTAGTGGAAGGCTGGAATGATCCACGGATGTCGACTATCTCTGGCATGCGCCGTCGTGGTTATCCTGCCGCCGCTATTCGAGAGTTTTGTGAACGTATAGGCGTGACCAAAGCCGATAACTCGGTGGAAATGGAAATATTAGACAGTTGTATTCGCGAAAATCTCAATGAAACTGCGCCACGCGCAATGGCGGTACTCAATCCACTTAAAGTCGTGATCACTAATTATCCTGAAGGACAAACCGAACAATTAGTGGCGCCTAATCATCCACAAGATGACAGCATGGGCACACGTATTTTGCCATTTACGCGTGAACTTTATATCGATAAAGAAGATTTTAAAGAAGAAGCCAATAATAAATTTAAACGTTTAGTGACAGGCAAAGAAGTTCGATTAAGAAATGCTTATGTGATCCGCTGTGATGACGTGATTAAAGATGAAGCTGGCGATATCATCGAATTACGTTGTAGCTATGATCCTGCTACATTAGGTGCTAACCCTGAAGGACGTAAAGTTAAAGGCGTAATTCACTGGGCTTCTGCTGAGCAGGGTATTAAAGCTGAAATTAGATTGTTTGATCGCTTATTCAATCACCCACATCCAGATAATGATAAATCAGTCGATGACTTCACTGTTCATATTAATCCTCATTCATTGGTCACGCTGACTGAATGTATTATAGAGCCGAGTTTGCTTGATGTAATCCCCGGCGCTGTCTATCAATTTGAACGGGAAGGTTATTTTTGTGCCGATAGTGAACTTTGCCGAGATGGAAAGTTAGTCTTTAATCGAACAGTGACATTACGTGATACATGGGCTAAAACTGAGCAACAGTAACGCGACGAGTTTTTATTTAATTAGCGATAAAAATAGAGTGAATATCGATAAAGTCATTAGATCATGAGCCTTATGTAGTTGCACCTATATAATAAAACTCTTATGCTACAGCACATATGTTAAGGATGAAAAATGACACAAACTCTAGATATTGCTCATTTTAATATGCTGGAACAGCAAGTTCGTCCCAGTGATGTATTAGATCCGCGAGTATTGATGGCATTAAAGGATGTGTTGCGTACTCAGTTTGTGGATGATGATTTAGCAGGCCTTGCATACGCTGATACTGAGTTGCCAATAGGTTATGGTCAACTGATGTTGTCACCGGTGCAACAAGGTCGCTTACTGCAGGTTTTAAATGTTCAGCCTGATGAAAATGTACTAGAGATTGGTACTGGTACAGGTTATTTCACCGCTTTATTAGCACGACTTGCCAAACACGTTATCAGTGTCGAAATCGTGCCGGAGTTATCTGCACTGGCGAAGCACAATTTAGCAACCGCAGGCATAGATAATGTGACGCTGTATATTGGTGATGCGTCACAAGGTTGGCCGCTAGCTGACCGGATTGATGTGATTGTAATAACCGCTGCTTTTGTAACTATACCCGATGATTATTTACAGCGCCTACAAGTCGGTGGACGAATGCTAGGAATTGTTGGCAAAGGGCAGAATATGAAAGTTCAGCTTATTCGACGCACTACAGAAAGAGACTGGCAAACGGATACCGTCTTTGAAACTGTCATTTCGGCGATGATAAATGCTGAACCTAAACCAGAATTTGAATTTTAAGAGAGAATGAACACATGAAACAAATGACTGCCACTGAATTACGTGACTTCTTAGCCAGCGGCGTTTCGCCAGTGAAAATTGATGTACGTGAAGATATTGAATTGCAATATGGTGTGATTGATGGCGCGATTCATATCCCGATGCAAAGTGTACCTGGCCAATTGAATACTTTGGAAAAACATAAAAACGATACCATCGTACTCATTTGTCGCTCAGGTAAACGGAGCCAACAAATCGGTGCATTTATGGAAGAAATGGGCTTCACTGATGTTATCAATCTAGCTGGAGGCATGAACGCATGGGCAAAAGATGTTGATACGAGTATGAGAGTATATTAAGTTAAGGTAAAAATAATGAAACGTTTGAAATTAACCACAATATTGATCGCATCTTTGATCTCGACAGCTACTATGGCTGAAGATTTAATGCAGGTTTATAGCTTAGCATTAAAAAGTGACCCACAATTACTGGCTGAAGCTGCATCGCGTGAGGCAGTAGGTGAGTTAGATAATCAAGCGAGAGCACAATTTCTGCCACAAGTAGGATTAAGTGCTGACACCGGCTATACATGGCAAGATATCTCTTCTACAAGTCTGACCAGTGGCAACCGTGACTATAATAATCGTGGTTATACCTTAAGTGTTACTCAACCTATTTATCGTAAACAAAACTTTATTCAGCAGACTCAGGCGGATATTGCCATTGAAGGTGCGACAGCTAGTTATCAAATAGCTGAACAAGCTTTAATTGTCCGAGTATCTGAACGTTATTTTGATGTGTTGGGGCGTCAAGATGATGTTACTTTTGCTATTGCAGAACGTGAAGCTATTGACCGCCAATTAGAACAAACTCAACAACGTTTTGATGTTGGTATCGCGACGATTACCGATGTGGTTGAATCACAAGCGGCTTACGATTTAGCCAATGCTGCCGTCATTAGCGCTGAAAATGAGTTAGCAAATAGCGGCGAACGTTTAAGAGAGGTCGCCGGTAAATATGTCGACCTTTTATCTGCTTTAAAAACAGAGACACCATTGGTGAGTCCGGAACCTACCAACATCAATGAATGGAGTGATGTGGCACTGACACAAAACCCCAGCTTGTTGGTCTCTCGTAGTGAAGTGAACACGGCTAATCAAACGATTGAATTACAAAAAAGCGGTCATTACCCAACCTTAGATCTAGTAGGCCAGAAAAGTTACAGTTATCAGGGTGATAGTAGTTTTGGTGGTAGTAGTTCAACCGATCAAGAAAGTCTGAGTCTGCAATTTAATTTGCCGATTGATGTCGCTGGTGGTGTGCGATCTAGAACGCGTGAAGCAGGGCATAGATTAGACCAATCAATGCAAAATGAAGAGCAACAACGCCGTGCGGTGATGCGACAAACACGTGAAGCCTATAACGGCGTGATGTCTGGCATTAGTAGGGTTAAAGCGCTCAAGCAAGCTGTCGTCTCAAATGAAAAAGCATTAGAGTCAACTACAGCCGGTTATGAAGTCGGCACGCGTACCACGGTAGATGTGCTTAATGTGCGTCGTGATTTATTTCGTGCTCGTCGTGACTATGCACAATCTCGATATGATTACATTGTGAATACCTTACGTTTAAAACAAGCCGCGGGTACGATCGGTGTAGAAGATTTAGCTATAATTAATGGCTGGTTAGGTAGCTAAAATAATGACGGCACATAGTCCTTTAATGACAACTGAGCAGGACAGTGTACTGGTTCTGATGGATATTCAGGAGCGGTTAACTTTAGCAATGCCCGACGGCGTTCGTGAGCGCTTGATAGCGCAAGTATCAATTTTGATCACAGCTGCAAAAGCATTATCAGTACCAGTGATAGTGACTGAGCAATATCCAAAAGGCTTAGGGCCAACAGAGTTAGCATTAAAATCTATGCTGTCAGCTACGGTGCCTGTTATTGAAAAAACCAGTTTTTCTTCCGTTAAAACCGATGGTTTTTTAGAGGCTATTACTGAAACAAAACGTACGCAAATAATTTTGACGGGTATGGAAACGCATATTTGTATTGTGCAAACAGCATTAGATTTACAACAGCAAGGTTATCAAGTTTTTGTAGTTGAAGATGCGGTTAGTTCACGGTCAGCAATAAATCAAGCTAATGCCATGCAACGCATGCGCCAAGCTGGTGTTATTATCAGCAATGTAGAATCGATTGTTTTTGAATGGCTCGGCGATGCGAAACATCCAGAATTTAGAAGCTTAAGCAAACTCATCGTTTAATAATTATTGATGGGCTAATTGCCGTTTGTTAGCGACCCCGACGCGAACCGTTTTCTCTAAAGGTTTGTCTCGTTCATAGTCCGGAATCCCTTTTATTTTTGCTCTTGCATAGTCGATGGCTAATTGTTGCTTAACTACATCAGACGAAAGTTTGAAATCTTCGGTTAAGATCACATAAACCAGTTCAAATAAGCGTTTTAAGGCTATTTTCCAAGAACCACCTGCACGCAGATATAAACTATCAGATAGTCTCATAAAGTGGATAAATGGCTGATCAGTCAAAATCAATGGCAAACTATGGCTGAATCGACCTGAGTTACCTAACATATCCCAAAAACGTGCAAAGCGATTTACCCGTTGCATTTCACTAAAGGTGATATCTAGCGTGGTCAATATATTATAGGGGGGCTCAGGGTTAAAACGTAATTGATAGGGGTCATTATGACGATTAAGTGGCGCACCACGTAAGCGTTTAAGTATACCCATTTGGATTTCGTGAGGGTTAAGTGCCAGCAGTTGATCAAAACTATGACCAAAATTTTCCAGAGTGTCAGTCGGTAAACCGAAAATCAGATCGGTATGGAGATGAGCCCCAGTATTTTCACGTAGCCAAGTCAGGTTATCTTTTGTTTTTTCGTTATTTTGTTTGCGACTGATGAGGTCTTGAATCTCAGGATCAAACGTTTGTACACCGATTTCGAACTGCAAACTATTAGCAGGGAAACGCTGTAGCATTGCTTTCAATTTGTCCGGTAAATTATCGGGCACGACTTCAAAGTGCAAATACAGGTCATCGGTCATCCGTTCAAGGAAAAACTCTAAAATGGCGATGCTGGTGCTAATTTTGAGATTAAACGTGCGGTCGATAAATTTAAAATTACGCACGCCACGTTGTAGTAATTTATCCATTTCTGCAAAAAAAGCATCCAACGGAAATGGCGATACTGTCTTATCTAAAGCCGACAGGCAGAATTCACATTTAAAGGGACAACCTCGAGAGGCTTCAACGTAAATGAGCCGATTTCGAATATCGTCATCATCGTAATAGTCATAGGGCAATAATAATTCATTAAGTGCCGTCGTTTTACCTTCGATGAATTTTTGTTCTGGACGATCGCCATTGACTATTTGTTGGCAAAGCTCACGAAAACTGGCCTCACCGGGTCCTGAAATAACATAATCGGCTAAGGCGGCCACTTCGGGTACATCAGGATAATGGCTGACTTCAGGGCCACCAAGAATCACAATAAGTTCAGGCGAAATTTGTTTTAACATCGCGACTACTTTATGGACTTCACTAACATTCCAAATATAGACACTCAAACCAATTATTTTGGGTTGCTGTGCCAGTATTTGTTCCACTATATTGATCGGTAATTCTTGAATAGTGAATTCGAGAAGTTTAGTCTGATCTTGTAAGGCGGCTAAATTGGCATAGATATAACGCAAGCCAAAGGCGGTGTGCATATATCGGGCATTGAGCGTACTGAGAATAATGGGAGAGGTTGTTTGCATCGTGCTATTTTATATTAAATGAGACCTTTGCACGAACCACTTTTATTAGTGCCAGATTAGCTGAAAGCTAATTTTTTGAATAAATTTAGAAAAAAGTGACGTCACACGTTCATTTTTCTCCAATTTACGGGTTATTTACCCGCTATCTCCCTTTTTT
>JAGXHJ010000046.1 GCA_024636315.1 Methylophaga sp. | reverse complement strand
GAGGACCGGAGTGGACGTACCCCTGGTGTTCGGGTTGTTTTGCCAAAAGCATTGCCCGGTAGCTACGTACGGACGGGATAACCGCTGAAAGCATCTAAGCGGGAAGCCCCCCTCAAGATTAGATTTCCCAGAGCTTTAAGCTCCTGAAGGGCCGTTGAAGACTACAACGTTGATAGGTTGGGTGTGGAAGCGCAGTAATGTGTGAAGCTAACCAATACTAATTGCCCGTGAGGCTTGACCATATAACCCCAAGACATCTTGGGGTTTCGCTAGAAAGACATTTCTTCGAATACCTTAATTTACTTCCCAGATTTCGTTAGTGAAAACTAACAAGCCAGATATGCCTGGCGGCCATAGCGAGTTGGTCCCACCTGATCCCATCCCGAACTCAGAAGTGAAACGACTTAGCGCCGATGATAGTGTGGGAGTTCCCATGTGAAAGTAGGTCACTGCCAGGCTTTTTTATTAAGAAACCCAGAACTTTAATGAGTTCTGGGTTTTTTTTGCCCATTATTATTTATGGGCTAAGCCTTAACGAACACAGCACGATAGTGTTACTTCACTTTTATTAGACCATTACATATTAATTAGGATTGAAAAATAAGCTTATTTCTATAGGCATATAAAGGTTAGCTTTCTTGTATCGCGAAATTATTCTGTTCAAAAAATAGCTGAATTAATAACTGCTTAAATTTACGCTATTAAAACTTGACTACTGCAAGTATTTAGCTATACTTGAAAACAGGTTTATTGCTAATATACATGCAATTTTGAAAACCCCTCCCAATAAATTATCTATATCGCGTTATCGCGTATACATCTATTTCTATATTAAAAATCCCACTTTAGGTATTACATGAATCTGACAGAACTCAAAAAGCAGTCTGCTGCCGACCTTATGGAGCTTGCTCTTTCGATGAAGCTAGAAGGCTTGGCAAGAAACCGTAAACAAGACTTGATTTTTTCAATCGTTAAAGAACATGCAAAGCAGGGTGAAGAAGTCATCACTACAGGTGTGCTTGAGTTGCTACAAGATGGTTTTGGTTTCTTACGCTCAGCTGAAGCATCTTATATTGCCGGTCCTGATGATGTTTATGTTTCACCTAGTCAAATCCGTCGTTTTCATTTGAGAACGGGTGACACGATTACTGGTAAAATTCGAGCACCTAAAGACAGCGAACGCTACTTTGCTTTAATTAAAGTAGATGAAATCAACTATGAAAAACCTGAGCAATCAAAAAATAAAGTTCCTTTTGAGAATCTCACCCCATTATTTCCTAATGAACGTTTTACCTTAGAACGAGGAAATGGAAGCACTGAAGATTTAACGCCACGTATTATTGATTTAGCAGCCCCGATAGGTAAAGGCCAACGGGCATTAATTGTTGCGCCGCCTAAATCAGGTAAAACCATGATTTTACAAATGGTTGCTCAATCTATCGCTGCTAACTATCCAGATAGTGACCTTATCGTGTTATTGATTGATGAGCGTCCTGAGGAAGTAACAGAAATGGAGCGTTCAGTTAAAGGTGAAGTAGTTTCAAGTACCTTTGATGAGCCAGCCACTCGTCATGTACAAGTGGCTGAAATGGTAATCGAAAAAGCTAAACGCTTGGTGGAACATAAACACGATGTGGTTATCTTATTAGATTCAATTACACGTTTAGCGCGCGCTTATAATACTGTTGCCCCATCATCAGGTAAGGTACTGACGGGGGGGGTTGACGCTAATGCCCTACAAAGACCGAAGCGTTTCTTCGGTGCTGCTCGTAACATTGAAGAGGGTGGTAGTCTTACTATTATCGCTACTGCTTTGGTTGAAACTGGCTCGCGAATGGATGAGGTTATCTTTGAAGAGTTCAAAGGTACCGGTAATATGGAACTTCAGCTAGAACGTAAATTGGCTGATCGTCGTATTTATCCAGCCATCAACGTAACGCGTTCAGGTACGCGTAAGGAAGAATTGCTGACTGACAGTGATGACCTGCATAAATTATGGATTTTGCGTAAATTGCTAGCACCAATGGATCCTATCGATGCGATGGAGTTTTTGATGGATCGCTTGAAAGCTACTAAAACCAATGCTGACTTTTACGATACGATGAAGCAAGGTTGAATCTAGATTCGACACCATTAACATTACCGCCAGCCCTCTTTATTATGGGGCCAACGGCAGCGGGGAAAACAGATTTAGCACTAGATATAGCTAATCGTTTTCCCGTTGAAATTATAAGTGTCGATTCAGCTTTAGTTTATCGTGGAATGGATATTGGTACGGCAAAACCAGAACCTGAAATATTAAGTCAATATCCACACCATTTAGTAAATATTATCGACCCGACAGAGAGTTATTCGGTGGGGGCTTTTCGAGCGGATGCTTTAAAACTGATGGCTGAGATTACGGCCAGAGGTAAGGTGCCTCTACTTGTGGGCGGGACGATGCTGTATTTTAAAGCCTTAGAACACGGTTTAGCTGATTTGCCGGTAGCGGATATGGAAATACGTGCCCAGCTAGAATATGAAGCGGAGCAATATGGGCTTGCTCATTTACATGAGCGTCTTCGTGTTGTCGATCCTATTTCAGCAGCAAGAATCCATATTAATGATCCTCAACGATTACAGCGTGCATTAGAAGTGTATGAAATTACCGGTAAAAGTTTGACGGAACTTACCAATGTTACAACTAGTCAGTTACCGTATCGAATTATTAAACTGATTCTTAGCCCGTTCGATCGTGCTGTATTACATCAGCGAATTGCTCGGCGTTACCAATCAATGGTGGCGAATGGCTTTATAGATGAAGTGAAAGCATTGCGTAGTCGTAAAGACTGCCATCCTGATTTACCTTCAATACGTGCTGTCGGCTATCGGCAAGCTTGGTCACATTTATCTGGCGAATACGATCAAGAGGAAATGATTGAAAAAGCAATCATCGCGACAAGACAAATGGCTAAACGCCAACTAACATGGTTGAGAGCGCAACCTGATGGTGCTTGGTTTGATAGTGGTGCTGATTTACCACTTGAGCAGGTTGCTAGTTATATAAGTGACCAATGCCCAGAATTGACAATTTAATCGCAACTCATACAATTAAAACTTCTCTATAAAATTACAATAACAATTAGGAGTGAGACATGGCTAAGGCACAATTATTACAAGACCCATTTTTAAATGCATTACGGCGTGAAAATGTACCGGTTTCTATTTTTTTGATAAATGGAATCAAACTACAGGGTCAAATCGATTCTTTTGATCAGTTTGTCATCTTACTGAAAAACTCTGTTAATCAAATGGTCTATAAACATGCAATATCAACTATTGTTCCTGTCAGGAACGTTACTATTACTGCTGATGATTAAGGGAGTATTTTGATTGTTTGATCGTCCAAATAGTGATGCAGCATTCGATGATGCGTCAAAAAAAGAAGCCGTTGTACTTGTACACCTTGACTTGAATGTCTCGGATTTTGCAGAAGCTGAACAAGAATTTATTGAATTAGTTGAATCCACTGGAGCACGTATTGCCACGATAGTTCATGGTAAACGCCAACGGCCAGATGCAAAATTTTTTGCCGGAACAGGTAAGGTTGAAGAAATTCGTCAGCATGTTCTTGCAAATGATGCGGCCTTAGTTATTTTTAATCACGATTTATCACCGAGCCAAGAACGCAATCTTGAAAAACAATTAGAATGTAGCGTTATTGCTCGGACAGGTCTTATCCTGGATATCTTTGCTCGCAGAGCACGATCTCATGAAGGGAAATTACAGGTTGAGTTAGCACAGCTTAAACATATGTCGACGCGACTTGTTCGCGGCTGGACCCATCTTGAACGTCAAAAAGGTGGGATTGGTATGCGCGGGCCGGGTGAATCTCAATTAGAAACCGATCGCCGGTTATTAGCACAACGTGTTAAATCACTTAAAAAAAGACTTGAAAAAGTACAATCACAACGCGATCAAGGCCGTCGTTCGCGCCAGCGTAGTGATATTTCAGTTGTGTCCTTAGTGGGTTACACCAATATGGGTAAATCTAGTCTATTTAATAGACTGACAGCCGCTGATGTATATGCAGATGATCGCTTGTTTGCTACCTTGGATCCTACGTTAAGACGCATGAAGTTACATGGCATACAGCCTTTAATTATGGCTGATACGGTAGGTTTTATTAGAAAATTACCCCATGACTTAGTGGAATCATTTCGATCAACATTAGATGAAACACGTGATGCCGCTTTATTGCTCCATGTTGTTGATGCAGGGGCAGCCGATCGTGATGATTTATTGCATCACGTCGATGAGGTTTTACAACAAATTGGCGCTGATGAAGTACCACAGTTGATCGTCTGTAATAAAATTGATCTTCTTGAAAACCATAAAGCTCGATTAGACCGTGACGAAAACGGACGGATTACACGGGTCTGGCTTTCAGCTAAAACGGGCGAGGGTATCGATCTACTACGTCAAGCCTTACAAGAATACTTTCCTGAACATACAGATGAATTAGATGAAGCAACTGAATCAACGGTTCCCTAATGCCGATGATGTCCGTAAAATGAACACGTTTGAATTTATTAAACTCAATTTTGGAGCGCTAAATGGCTTGGAACGAACCTGGTAAGGACGACAAAGACCCATGGGGCAATAACCGTGGCAATGATGGTCCACCTGATCTAGACGATGTAATGCGTAACCTAAAAAATAAACTAAGTGCAATGTTTGGTGGCTCAGGTACTAATAGCTCAAATGACCAATCGTCAGGTCAAGGTGGTGCGATAGGCATTGGATTGATTGCAGCTGTTATTTTTGTTGTTTGGCTTGCGTCAGGTATTTATATCGTAGAACCAGCCGAGCAAGGTGTGGTACTTCGTTTTGGTGCTCACAGTGATACCACTACTTCTGGACCGCACTGGCATCTTCCTTATCCAATTGAAAAAGTCGAAGTGGTTGATGTTGAACAGATTCGAAATATAGAAATCGGTTATCGCACGACAGGCGGACGTACTGGAAGCACCATTCTCTCAGAATCGTTAATGTTGACCCAAGATGAAAATATTGTTGATTTAAAAATCGCTGTGCAATATCGCATTAAAGATGCCGCTCACTACTTGTTTAACGTTAGAAGCCCTGACCTGACGTTACGTCAGATGACAGAAAGTGCGGTACGTGAAACAGTAGGTACTTCAAAGATGGACTTTGTATTGACAGAAGGACGTAGTGCAATTGCTTCTGGTACAGAAGTGTTACTTCAATCAATGTTGGATATCCACGAAACTGGTTTAATGATTACTAGCGTAAACATGCAAGACGTCCAGCCGCCAGGGCAAGTTCAAGCAGCATTTGCCGATGTAGTTAAAGCGCGCGAGGATGAAGTGCGTCAAAAAAATGAAGCTGAAGCCTATGCAAATGACGTAGTGCCAAGAGCACGTGGTGCCGCATTTAGACTTGTACAAGAAGCAGAAGCTTATAAGAGTCAAATCACGGCTAAAGCAGAAGGTGAAACAAGTCGTTTTCTACAGGTAATGAAAGAATATGAAAAAGCACCTGCCATAACTAAAGAACGCTTATATCTTGATACGATGGAATCTGTTTATAGTCGAACACAAAAAGTGATGGTTGATGTATCTAAAGATAGTAACAATGTTTTGTATTTGCCGTTAGATAAAATGCGTGGGGGCTCATCTGAAGCATCAGCGCGAATCAGTCCAGAATCGCTATTAAATAGTAATCCAGCAACGGGCACATCATCATCAAACTCTGCATCACTTCGCGATGATGCACGTAATAGAGGGGGCCGTTAAGATGTCTTCACGTATGAATGTAATTATTTTCCTATGTTTGTTAGCACTTATAACTGTAATGACATCAGTATTTTTTGTCGACCAACGTGAACGTGTTTTGTTATTACGTCTAGGACAAATTGAACGGTCTGATTTTCAGCCAGGTATACACTTTAAAATTCCTTTCGTGAATGAAGTTCGCCGTTTTGATGGTCGTGTTTTATCTTTTGATGCAACGCCATCTCGTTATTTGACGGGTGAGAAGAAAAACGTAATTGTTGACTCTTTCATCCTGTGGCGCATTGCTGACGTCTCTGCTTATTACACTTCAATGGGTGGTATCGAGGAACGTGCACAATTGCGTTTGTCACAAATAATCAAAGATGGATTACGTGGTGAATTTGGTAAACGTACTATTCAACAATTGGTATCTGGTGACCGCACAACTATGGTTGACCTCATTATTTCTGATGCAAATAAAACAGCAACAAAATTTGGTATTGAAATTGTTAATGTTCGTATCAAGCGGATTGATTTGCCATCAGAAGTTAGCACGTCAGTTTATACTCGTATGGAAGCTGAACGTGAACGTGTAGCTAAAACTTTGCGCTCACAAGGTGCTGAAGAAGCAGAGAAAATTCGTTCTGATGCCGATCGCCAACGTACTATTATTCTTGCTGATGCAAAACGTACTGCGGAAGAATTACGTGGTACGGGTGATGCAAAAGCAACGGATACATACGCTAAAGCCTATGGCCAAAATAGTGAGTTTTATTCGTTCTATCGCCGTTTAACTGCCTACCAAAACGTATTTACGAGTGACGATATGCTTGTGATCGAACCAAAAGGTGAGTTTTTCAAGGACTTTAGTGGTTCAAGCGTTAAATAAATCGTTGTGAACGAAACGCTATTGCATGGATTATGGATAGGATCAGCTTTAATGCTGATAATGGAAGGGATTATGCCTTTTTTAAATCCGATAGCGTTTCGTCGCACTTTATTGCAAATGGCCAGTATGAAAGATCAGCATTTAAGAGTCATTGGGCTTTTTAGTATGGTTTTGGGTCTTGCATTACTTTATTGGGTAAATTGATTAGATGAGTCATAAAGATCGTTGGTTGTTGCCGGAAGGCATAGATGAGTTGATGCCAATACAAGCTGCACAACTTGAAGTATTACGTCGAAAATTGATAGATAGAATGCAAGCTTGGGGCTACCAGTTAGTCTTTCCACCCTTAGTAGAATATCTAGATTCATTATTGACAGGCACAGCAAAAGCGTTAGATTTACAAACATTTAAATTAACGGACCAAATGTCAGGGCGCTTGTTGGGAATTCGTGCAGATATGACGCCTCAAGTTGCTCGTATGGCCGCGCATAACTTGCGTGATCAGCAAGGTGTCATAAGATTGTGTTACATAGGTAATGTATTACATACCCTGCCTAGTGGCCAAGGCACTTCAAGAAATCCTATTCAATTAGGTGCTGAAATCTATGGTCACGCTGGCCCAGAAAGTGATATCGAAATTGTCCAGCTGATGATCGAAACATTAGGCGACATTCCTGATTTATTACTAGATATGGGTCATGTCGGTATTTATCGTGGATTGGCACATAGTGCAGGTTTGAATGCTGAACAAGAGCAAGAATTATTCTCTGCATTACAACGCAAATCTACACCTGATATTGAAAGTCTACTGGCGCAGTATAAATTATCACCATCTCATCAGACTATGCTACTAGCGCTAGCAGAGTTGAACGGTGGCGTTGAAGTATTAGCTAAAGCGCAACAGCTATTAAGTGAGGCTCCCGCGTCCGTTCAACAAGCACTGACTACATTAACGACAATTGCAACGATGGTTAAGCAACGTTTACCCGATTTAGCTTTGAACTTTGACCTTGCAGAACTACGTGGCTATCACTACCACACTGGTGTGGTATATGCCGCTTATCAAAAGGGAACAGCGCAGGCAATTGCCATGGGCGGACGTTACGATGATATCGGTGAGGATTTTGGTCAGGCACAACCTGCCACAGGTTTTAGTTTAGATCTGAAAATACTGGTCAATCAATTAACTACTAGCACTGAAACTATTCAACCTATTTCAGTGACATGGGCTGATGATGAACAGCAACACAAGATGGTTGAGCAATTACGTAGCGAAGGCGAAGTGGTTATATATCAGCTAACGGGCAGTGAAATATCAACAACAAGAACTCTCATACAACAAGAAAGCCGCTGGTTAGTGGCTGAAACAGGAACGCAAACTCGTGGCTAAAAATATCGTAGTGATTGGCTCTCAATGGGGCGATGAAGGTAAAGGTAAACTAGTTGATTTGTTGACAGATAATGTGTCAGCTGTTGTCCGTTTTCAAGGTGGTCATAATGCAGGCCATACCTTGGTTATTGATGGTCAGAAAACCGTCCTACATTTGATTCCATCTGGCATCTTACGTGAGCATGTGCAATGTTTGATTGGTAATGGTGTTGTATTGTCACCTGATGCCTTGATCAAAGAGATGACAGCACTTGAAGCAAAAGGTATTCCTGTGCGTAAACGCCTTAAAATTAGTGCGGCTTGCCCATTAATTTTGCCATACCATATTGCTTTAGATCAGGCGCGTGAATTACGTCTAGGTAAAGAAGCTATCGGTACAACAGGCCGGGGTATCGGTCCAGCTTATGAAGATAAAGTTGCGCGTCGTGGTTTACGATTGGGCGATTTAAAAAATGAACAAGGATTTATTGCTAAGCTTGAAGAAGTTGTTAAATTTCATAACTTTTCTTTGATTAATTATTATCAAGTTGCGCCAGTTAGTTTTGAACAAATACGTGATGAAACCTTAGCGATGCGTGATGTTTTATTACCCATGATCGCTGATATTCCAGATATGTTGCAAAAGTATTCGATTGCTGGAAATAACGTTATGTTTGAAGGTGCTCAAGGTGCATTGCTAGATATTGATCATGGTACCTATCCTTATGTTACCTCTTCTAATACTACAGCAGGTGGTAGCGCAACAGGTTCTGGTGTTGGACCTTGCCATATTGACTATGTCTTAGGTATTACTAAAGCCTATGCAACTCGTGTCGGCGGTGGACCATTTCCATCGGAATTACTTGATGGTGAAGGCAAAGTAAATGAACTCGGTCAATACTTAGCAGATAAAGGTCATGAAGTTGGTGCGACAACCGGTCGTGGACGCCGTTGCGGGTGGTTAGACATGGTTGCACTTAAACGTGCTAGCTGGGTTAATAGTATTACTGGATTATGCCTAACTAAATTAGATGTATTAGATGGTTTGGATACCATCCGCCTATGCGTGTCTTATGAACGTAATGGCGTAGCGGTTGATGTACTACCGTTAAGTGCGGAAGAGTTTGAAGGTTGTAGACCTATTTATGTCGATATGCCTGGCTGGGCAGAATCAACACTTGGTGTAACTAAGTTTGATGATTTGCCGCTTAATGCCCGTGCCTATATCAATGAAGTAGAAAGATTAGCAGGCGTGCCAATTGATATTATTTCAACGGGTCCTGATAGAAATGAAACTATCGTCAGACGCGATTTATTTAGTCTGTAAATACTAAACATTATAAACGCCCTCGAAAGAGGGCGTTTTTGTATCTATTGACCTTTAGTTATCCCAGCCATCATCGCTGAATAATCAGTATCTGCTAGGCCTTGAGCTAAGGTTTTATCTAATAATTGGCTAATCCCTTCTAAAGCACATGTTTCAAGATTTAACTGTTGGGCAACGGACAAAAATAATCGTGTATCTTTTGCTAGATGTTTAGTGGGGAAATTGGGATGAGTAAAATCTCGCGATAACATGCGGTCGAGTTTCTTATCAAAAGTTGGGGCGTATAAAGCGCTGTCTCTAACTATAGACATAAACTGCTCTGTTTCAATGCCTTCTTTTTCTACCAAAGCTAGACTTAATGCAAAACTTGACGTCAGTCCAGCGATGAGTTGATTCATCGCTAATTTAACCGTCGCACCTTGGCCTATATCACCTATATGGCGAGGATTTTTACCCATGATTTCTAAGAGTGGTAAAGCTACGTTGTAATCTTCCTCTGAACCACCGGCCATTAGAATTAACGTGCCACTTTGCGCTTCTGGCAAGCTTCCTAATACTGGGCATTCTAAATATCTGCCCTGACGTTGGGTAATGTAATGTTTAAGTGAACGAGATTCATTGGGAGCAATCGTACCCATTTGAATAATTAGCTTATCTTTGAAAGCTTCTTTTTCAATGCTATCTAGTACGGCATTAATCGCCACAGCATCACTGAGCATCAATATACAAATATCATTGTTGAGCAATGCTTCTTGCGCAGTGTCGGCCGCTACTGCACCGTTTTGCTCTAGTTCTGCTACTTTTTCTGCTGTTCGATTGTATACCGTAACGCTTTGCCCTTCAGCGAGTAAATGCTCGACGAGTGCTTGTCCCATCAAGCCTGTTCCTAATAATGCGATATTCATGATGAATTATTTCCGTAACGAGTAAATAAAAATAACGCGATGGCATAGAAGCTAACAGCGTAGTGAGATAGAATAAGCGGCTATTTTACAGTAGAAACAGGGGAATACTGTGTACAAGAAAAATATGACCATTGCTGGTTTTGATGACGAAATTTTTAACGCTATTGAGGCTGAAAATCAGCGTCAAGAAGATCATATCGAATTAATCGCTTCAGAAAACTACACTAGCCCACGGGTGATGGAAGCGCAAGGTTCTTCATTAACCAACAAATATGCTGAAGGTTACCCAGGTAAGCGTTATTACGGTGGTTGCGAATATGTTGATCAAGCTGAGCAATTGGCGATTGATCGTGCTAAGTCATTATTTGGCGCTGATTATGCTAATGTGCAACCGCACTCAGGTTCACAAGCAAATGCCGCCGTTTATCTAGCTTTATTACAACCTGGTGACACAATACTTGGCATGAGCTTGGCTCATGGTGGTCACTTGACTCACGGTTCTAAAGTGAGTGCCTCTGGTAAGATCTACAACTCTTTCTCTTACGGATTGAAGGCTGAAACCGGCGAAATTGATTATGATGAAGTTGAGCGTTTAGCTAAAGAACATAAACCGAAAATGGTTGTGGCTGGTTTCTCTGCTTATTCACGTATTATTGATTGGCAACGTTTCCGTGATATCGCGGATTCTGTAGGTGCTTACTTATTAGTTGATATGGCACATGTTGCTGGTTTAGTTGCTGCAGGTTTATATCCTAACCCAGTACAAATTGCTGACGTCACCACAACAACCACCCATAAAACATTACGTGGTCCACGCGGTGGTTTGATTTTGGCTAAAGCTAATGCAGAAATCGAGAAAAAGCTAAATTCAGCTGTTTTCCCTGGTTTCCAAGGTGGCCCTTTAATGCATGTTATCGCAGCAAAAGCAGTAGCATTTAAAGAAGCAATGTTGCCAGAATTCAAAACCTATCAGCAACAAGTCGTTAAAAATGCTCAAGCGATGGCCAAAGTATTTATGTCTCGTGGCTACGATGTCATTTCTAAAGGTACTGATGACCATTTATTCCTTGTTAGCTTCATTGAAGCAGGCTTAACAGGTAAGGATGTTGATGCATGGTTGGGCAACGCGAATATCACTGTTAATAAAAATGCGGTGCCAAACGATCCACAATCGCCATTTGTAACATCAGGTATACGAGTAGGTACACCTGCGGTGACAACACGTGGCTTTAATGAACAAGATTGCATCGACCTTGCGGGCTGGATGTGTGATGTTATTGATGGTCGTGGCGATGAAGCGGTCATTAGTGCGGCGAAAGCGAAAGCAATGGCAATATGCCTACGCTTACCCGTATACGCGTAACAAGAACGTTCAAGACGAATGCGTTGTCCTTTTTGTGGAGCAGATGATTCTAAAGTAGTTGACTCACGCCTGTCTGCTGAAGGTGACGCAATTCGTCGACGTCGTAGTTGCGTGGAATGTAATGAACGTTTTACGACCTATGAAACGGCAGAACTTGCTTTACCGAGATTGATTAAGCGTGATCAATCTCGCTCCTTGTTTGACGAAGATAAATTGCGATCGGGTTTGTTAAAAGCATTAGAAAAAAGACCCGTTAGTATTGATTCTGTAGACAGTGCGGTGAAAGTCATTATCCGACGACTTATTGCTACGGGAGATCGTGAAGTTGAAAGTCGTCTTGTTGGTGACTGGGTGATGGATGCGTTACGAGAACTGGATGAAGTGGCCTATGTACGTTTTGCTTCAGTCTATCGTCGTTTTCAGGACGTTAACGCTTTTCGTGAAGAAATTGAGCGTATGGAAAGTTTATCTAATCCATTAGTTAAAAAAAAATAACATGATAAAAGTCATTACTGTTGAGCAACGACTAAATCTGCAAGGGATCCGTTATATAGGCCAAAGTCGAAGTGTTTACCATCGTCACTCTGGTAGCCTTGGTAACATAAATGGTCGAGCGAATTTTAAGGGACTTTGAATGATGCTTTGGGAAATGGCTGGACACCGCACGAAAGTGCAAACCATGAACGATCTCTCTGCCAGCAATCTTATTGGTAATACATGACATCTCATACCACTTACATGAGCCGTGCTTTGCAACTAGCAGAGCGCGGCTTATTTACAACTGATCCCAATCCGCGCGTAGGCTGTGTCATTGTTAAAAATAGCCAGATTGTAGGTGAAGGCTGGCACCAGCGTGCAGGTGAAGGTCATGCTGAAGTCAATGCGCTCAAAGAGGCAGGACTAAAAGCTAAAGATGCAGATTGTTACGTTACGCTTGAACCTTGCAGTCATTTTGGCCGAACACCGCCTTGTGCAGATGCTTTAATAAATTCAGGCGTTAAACGTGTTTTTATCGCCATGACAGATCCTAATCCTCGTGTTGCGGGTAGCGGTATCGCAAAATTAAAAGCGGCAGGAATAGAAGTAACTGTCGGCATATTAGAACAACAGGCTGAAAACTTAAACATAGGATTTTGCAAACGTATGCGCATGGGTCGCCCTTACGTTCGCAGTAAAATGGCTATGAGTATCGATGGCCGCACTGCCATGGCATCCGGTGAAAGTAAATGGGTTACTGGCCCTGCCGCTCGTCAAGATGTGCAGAAATTACGTGCCCGAAGCTCGGCTATTTTAACGGGGATAGGCACTGTATTAGCAGACGACCCAGCGCTATCAGTTCGCCCTGAAGGTTGGTATCCTCAACAAGTCATTCGACAACCATTGCGTGTTGTAGTTGATAGCCAATTACGAATACCCGTCGATGCCAAAATATTTCAAGATAATGCTCAGGTTTTAATTGCGACCAGCGTCGCCGTTAAAACGATGTTGTCAGCTGAAGTTTGTAATTTGCCATCAGATAATAATCAGGTTGATTTATCGGCTTTAATGACCGAGTTAGCTAAACGTGAAATTAATGAAGTTATGGTTGAAGCGGGTTCACAATTAAATGGTGCCTTACTTCAGTCTGGCTTGATTGATGAATTGGTTATTTATATGGCGCCTAAAATTATGGGTGATGGTGCTAACGGCTTGTTCCATCTTCCGGATTTTACGACAATGGCACAAAATATTGACCTGCAGATTACTGATATACGGTCCGTTGGCCGTGATTGGCGAATTACTGCGTTACCACAATACAACGGGGGAAATTAAGACATGTTTACCGGAATTATTGCTACGATAGGTAAGATTGAATCAGTTCAAGCTAAGAGCGGTGATATACGTTTACAAGTAGCAACGCAGAGCCTAGATTTATCAGACGTTAAATTGGGTGATAGTATCGCCAATAATGGTGTTTGTTTAACTGTAATCGCCATGTCTCAGAGCTCACTTAGTTTTGATGTGTCACGAGAAAGTTTAGACCGAACAAGTTTGGGTACTGTCAAAGCGGGTTCTGAAGTTAATCTAGAAAAAGCACTCGCCGTCGGCGACCGCCTAGGTGGGCATTTTGTCAGCGGTCATGTCGATGGGCTTGGTAAGGTTATCTCTAAGCAAGAATCTGCACGCTCGGCGCAATTTCGTTTTGAAGTGCCATTAGGTCTTGAGCGATATATTGCCGAAAAAGGTTCAATTTGTATTGATGGAACAAGTTTGACAGTCAACAAAGCAGAAAATAACTGGTTTGAAGTCAATATTATTCCACATACCATGCAAGAAACAATTATGAAAAGTTATCGCGTTGGCACACAGGTTAATCTTGAAGTTGATTTGATTGCACGTTATTTAGAACGATTACTACCTAAACAGGCCTCAGGTATTACACGTGAAACATTGTTACACAACGGATTTATCAAATGAAATTAAATACTACCGCTGAAATTATTAATGATCTGAAGCAAGGCAAAATGGTCGTGATTATGGATGATGAAGATCGTGAAAATGAAGGCGATTTAATCATGGCTGCAGAATGTGTAACGCCTGAAGCCATTAACTTTATGGCACGGTTTGGACGCGGATTAATTTGCTTGACCTTAACTGAACAACGTTGTCGCCAATTACGATTACCTTTAATGGTCAGTGATAACCAAGCGGCTTATTCGACCAACTTTACGGTATCAATCGAAGCTGCAGAAGGAGTCACTACCGGTATTTCAGCCGCTGATCGTGCTTCCACAATTTTAGCCGCAGTAAATGAGAATGCGGTGCCGGAAGACTTGGTGCAACCGGGACATATTTTTCCACTGAAAGCGCAACTCGGCGGTGTGTTAACACGTGCGGGACACACAGAAGCAGGCTGTGATTTATCAGAATTGGCGGGTAAAGATCCTTCCGCGGTGATTGTTGAAATTCTAAATGAAGATGGCAGTATGGCACGCCGTCCTGACCTCGAAGAGTTCGCACAAACACATAATTTAAAAATCGGCACTATTGCCGATTTAATCAGCTACCGTCTAGAAAATGAAATGACCGTACAGCGGTTATCACAATGTGCAATGCCCACGGAGCAAGGTAATTTCCAGCTGTATACTTTTCAAGATACGGTTAATAGCCAAGTTCATTTTGCCTTAGTAGCTGGAGAGATAAACCCAGAAGAAGAAACTTTGGTGCGGGTGCATATGGCTGATCCCTTGGCTGATTTGATTGGCGCGACACGTGAACCCAGTCATTGGCCTTTACCCATCGTAATGAAACAAATTCAGCAAGAGGGAAAAGGCGTATTAGTGGTTTTACGTCAGCCACAACAAAATATACAACTAGCTGCAAAGATCGAACGCTATCAGCAACAAGATCGTGGTGAAGCTATTCTTGCTGCTAAAGTAGGCTGGGATTTACGAACCTTTGGTGTTGGGGCGCAAATTCTAGCTGATTTAGGTGTGAAAAAAATGCGCGTTATTGGCACGCCCACTAAATTGACTGGGCTGTCAGGCTTTGGCTTAGAGTTATTGGGCTACGCCGAGAACAATCAGGCGTGAGTCAGAAAAATATTGTTGTTATAACTGGCGAAGCATCCGGTGATGCGCATGCCGCTAGAATGATTAGCGAGTTAAAACAGCTAAGACCAGATATTACTGTTCGAGGCATTGGCGGTGATAATATGCGTGCCGCTGGCGCAGAAATTATGGTCGATTTTTCTGAATTAGCCGTGATGGGTCTTGTTGAGGTACTTAAACGCTACCGTCACATAAAAAATATTTTCAACCAATTACTTGCAGAACTTAAGGCGAATAAACCTGATTTATTGGTCTTAGTAGATTACCCCGGTTTTAATCTGAAACTGGCGAAACAAGCTAAAAAAATGGGTATTCCCGTCCTGTATTACATCAGTCCCAAAGTGTGGGCATGGCGAGCCGGTAGGGTTAAAACAATTAAGCGTTATGTTGATAAAATGGCGGTGTTATTTCCCTTTGAAGTGTCTATTTATGAAAATGCAGGCGTGCCCGTTAGCTGTGTTGGGCACCCATTAGTTGATGCCGTTAAAAATACACTAACCACAAAACAAGCTAAGATTAAAACCGGTTTAAAGTTAAACCGTCGAGTTATCGGTTTGTTCCCAGGTAGTCGACGCAGTGAAATAGACAATCTATTGCCAGTGATGCTTGATGCCGCAGAACGCATTCAGCAACGAAACACTAATGTTGATGTGGTTTTACCTCTTGCACCAGGGATAGACGAAACTTATATCAATAGTCTCTTAGCTAAATCAGTTGTTCCCGTTAAGGTAGTAAATGATCAGTTTTACGAACTGACGGCAGCATGCGATGCTATTGTTGCCGCATCGGGTACTGTGACCTTAGAAATTGCCCTATTAGCCGTTCCGCATTTCATCACGTATCGTGTGTCACCGATTAGTTATCATATTTTACGTCGCTTAATTAAAATCCCTTATGTTGGTTTATGTAATATTGTTACTGGAAAACCTGTCGTCTTAGAGCTATTACAAGATGATGTCACTGCAGAACGATTAGAAGCTGAATTAACGGCACTATTAGCTGATGCGAGTAGCAAAACGAAGGCTGAAAAGATCCGTAAACAAGTTTTAACGGCACTTGGGCCATCAGGTGGTGCGCATAATGCCGCCCAAGAGGTTTTAAACATGTTGGATAATCATTGATGACTGCTCAGATTTATATTGTAGGAGTCGACGAGGTTGGGCGGGGCCCACTTGCTGGAGCTGTGGTTGCCGCTGCTGTGATCCTCGATCCAAATAGACCTATAATCGGTTTGAATGATTCTAAAAAGTTAACTGAAAAACGACGTGAACAACTAGAACCGATTATTCAACAAAATGCATTAGCATGGGCATTAGGTCGTGCTGAAGCTGAAGAAATTGATGATGTCAATATTTTACAGGCTACCTTGTTAGCGATGAAACGCGCAGTGGAAGGCTTACATATTAAACCGACTCATGCATTAGTCGATGGAAATCAAGCACCTAATCTCGCTTGTGCAGTCACTACTATTATAAAAGGTGATCAATCTGAACCTGCAATTGCCGCTGCATCGATACTCGCCAAAGTAGCGAGGGATCGTGAAATGCAAGTGATGGATGAACTTTATCCAGGTTACGGTTTTGCTAAACATAAAGGATACCCCACCAAATACCATCAGCAGACATTGATGGCCTTAGGGCCGTGTATTATCCATCGGCAGTCATTTAAACCCGTTCAATTAGCTATGAAATGATAATACGATGATTTTGTCATTTGTGAGCTTCCTAAAAAACATGGTTTAAATGTTTCCGTTAGCAGATAAACAAAGGCTATTAATCATAAGAAGCATGGTATTATTCACCTCATATGTTATCCGTTAATAAAATCATCAGTGGTATTACTAAAAAGAAGCCACGCATTCGTGGGAGAGGACCGAGTAGCTTAGGGCCTGCACCTACTATCGTTCCTCGTGCAGAGCACACTATTTCTCGCCGTCAGATTAGTCCTCATGCTTTAAAAGTTTTACGAGGTTTGCAAGAAGGTGGCTTTGAAGCTTATTTAGTCGGTGGTTGTGTACGTGATTTATTGTTGGGACATGAACCAAAAGACTTCGATGTCGCTACCAATGCGTCGCCGGAGGAAGTTCATCGCTTATTTCGTAAAAGTCGTTTAATTGGTCGTCGATTTAAGTTAGTACACGTTGGTTTTGGCCGCGATGTTATTGAGGTGGCAACGTTTAGAGCACCTCCTGAAGTCGAACAGCATGTTGATGAGCAAGGTCGCATCATGCGCGATAATGTCTTTGGTACCTTAGAACAAGACGCATGGCGACGCGATTTTACAGTCAATGCCTTGTATTACAATATTCAAGATTTCTCAATCGTAGATTACACCGGTGGTCTTGCTGATTTAAAAGCAGGAAAAATTCGCTTGATTGGTGACGTTGAAACACGATATCGTGAAGATCCCGTCCGAATTTTACGCGCTTTACGGTTTGTCGGTAAATTAGGCTTAAAACTAGATGATGAGACTGAGCGTTTAATTCCTGAGTTAGCCAGTTTGTTGGCGGATATTCCTGCTGCACGATTATTTGATGAGACATTAAAGTTATATTTAAGTGGAAATGCCGCTGTAACACATGAGTTATTATGCCACTATGGCGTATTTGATATCCTGTTCCCGCAGACTGCGAGTATGTTGCATACTGAGGTTGATGGTTTTCCCAGAACACTATTAATCAAAGCATTAGAAAATACTGATAAACGAATTGATGAAGGCAAACCCGTTACACCGGCATTTTTATTTGCTGCCTTGTTATGGGAACCTGTACGACATCACTGGCACGTTCATCAAACAAAGGGGATCCCAAGTATTCCCGCCTTACAGCGTGCGGCAACAGAAGTCATTTCTGAGCAAGTAAGCCGCGTGGCCGTCCCGAAGCGATATACTCTGGATACCCGTGATATCTGGAGCTTACAGCCACGCTTAGATCAGCGCCAAGGTAAACGAGCATTTAAACAATTAACGCATCCTAAATTTAGAGCAGGCTATGACTTTTTATTGTTGCGTGCTGAAACGGGTGAGCCTGTAGAAGAATTAGCAAAATGGTGGACGCAGTTTCAATTTGCTAATGAAGCCGAACAATTAAATTTGGTCAAAAATTTATCGCCAACAGCGTTAGCAAAAGGGAAGCCCAAAGCTCGTCGCCGTCGCCGTAGAAAACCTGTTACAAAGACTGATTAATGCGTGCATATATTGGTTTAGGCAGTAATTTAGCTGACCCTATTGATCAGGTAAAAACAGCAATTGGCAATTTACAATCATTGCCTGATTCTCAACTCATTGCTTGGTCATCATTGTATGCTAGTCCACCAATGGGGCCACAAGACCAGCCTGATTATATTAATGCCGTTGCGGAAATAGAAACAGCCCTATCAGCACATCAATTATTAGATGCTTTACAAGCTATTGAGCAACAACAAGGCCGGATACGAAAAAGACATTGGGGTGAACGAACCTTAGATCTTGATGTATTGCTTTACGGTCAAAATGAGATTTATGATGAGCGCTTACAGATCCCTCATCCTGGTATTTCTTTACGTGCTTTTGTGCTTTATCCCTTGGCTGAAATAGCACCTGATTTAAAGATACCTAAAGCGGGGGAGATAGAACAATTGCTACAACATTGCCCGCGTGACGGCTTACGAAAACTGGAAAAAATATTGCTATGAGAACATTACCGCATAACTATATTGTTGTGGAAGGCCCTGTCGGTGTGGGGAAAACCCATTTAGTTAAGCGTCTAGCCGATAGCTTTTCCGGCTCCACCATATTAGAAGAACCTGAAAATAATCCATTTTTAGAAAAGTTTTATTTAAACCCGAAACAGTCTGCGTTACCTACTCAGCTTAGTTTTTTAATGCAACGTGTAAAATTGAGTAAAGCTCTACAGCAGGACGATTTATTTACTAATTTGCAGTTAGCTGATTTTATGGTTGAGAAGGATCGAATATTTGCAAACATCACCTTAGATGATGATGAGTTAGCTTTATATAATATGGTTTATGACAATCTTACCTTACATCACCGTACCCCCGATTTAGTGATTTATTTGCAGGCTTCATTGCCAGTGCTTAAATCCCGTGTTTCACAACGAGGTATTGGTTATGAGCAACGTGTTGAAGATGCTTATTTGAAGAAATTAGCAGATAGTTATGCAGACTTTTTTCATTATTATGAAGACTCGCCACTACTTATTGTTAATGCAGAGCAAATTGATTTGGTTAATAGTGAAGCCGATTACAATAATTTACTAGAACAAATTGGCGCAATCACCGGCGGCAAACACTATTACAACCCATTGCCAGTAAAAGCGAAATAGAGATAATATAATGAGCCGCTTAAATTTAACTCGTCTACGTCAGATGAAAGCAGAACAAAATAAAATCGCTATGCTTACCGCTTACGATGCTAGTTTTAGCCACGTGTTGGAACAAGCAGGCGTAGATGTAATTTTGGTGGGTGATTCACTAGGTATGGTCATTCAAGGACAGGAAAGTACACTTCCTGTGACGGTTGATGACATTATTTATCATTGCCGAAATGTAGTGCGCGGTAGCGAGAAAGTATTTGTGATCGCCGATATGCCATTTATGAGTTATGCCAATGAAGGTCAAGCGATTGCGAACGCCGCTCGTCTAATGGCTGAAGGCGGTGCTCAGATGGTGAAACTCGAAGGTGGTGCTGTAATGGCATCCACGGTTGAACAACTCACTGCACGAGGCATCCCAGTGTGTGCACACCTAGGATTATTACCACAATCTGTACATCGTGTCGGCGGTTACCGTGTTCAAGGACGAGACGCCGAAACAGCAGAACAATTAATCCTTGATGCTATCACTTTGCAAGATGCTGGGGCGGATATGTTGGTATTAGAATGTGTGCCTGCCGTATTAACGGCAAAAGTCACCAAGGCATTGACCATCCCTGTAATTGGTATAGGTGCCGGTAGTATATGTGATGGTCAGGTCCTTGTTTTATATGACATGCTGGGCTTAACGCCTGGTAAACGTCCTCGGTTTAGCTATGATTTTCTGGCTGATACTGGCACTATTCAATCAGCAATTTCCAAATATGTAGCGGATGTAAAATCTGGTGAATTCCCTACTTTAGAGCAACAGTTTTAATGCAAAGTGTTGGAACAATTAGCGCCTTACGAGCTCAAATTAAGGCATGGCGCGATCACAAACAGACAATTGCATTTGTACCGACGATGGGTAACTTACATCAGGGACATCTTTCTCTAGTGAGAAAAGCCAGTGAGTTGGCCGATAGAGTGGTGGTCAGTATTTTTGTTAATCCATTGCAGTTTGATGACAAAGTAGATTTATCTGCTTATCCTCGTACGGTTAAGGCTGACATCCAAATGCTAAGCACAGTGGACTGTGATGTTATCTTTACTCCCACACTAGATGTAATGTATCCAAAGGGTATGGCGCCGCATACTAACGTTATTGTGCCCAATATGGATGATAAACTCTGCGGACTTAAACGCCCAGGACACTTTGATGGCGTGGCAACCGTTGTCATTAAATTACTTAATATAGCTCAAGCTGATATTGCCCTATTTGGTGAAAAAGATTATCAACAACTATTATTAATTAAACGCTTAGTACATGATCTTAATTTGCCTGTTGATGTTCTTGGGGCGCCAACTTTTCGTGAAGAAAGCGGCTTAGCAATGAGTTCACGAAATCAGTATTTGACGGAGCAACAACAAGTTCAAGCAGCAGGTTTATATCAAACCTTGCTTAGCGTTAAACAACGAATTGAGATGGGGGGGCAAAATTTTCCCGCTCTACAGCTAGAAGCCTTCACTAAACTGCAAGGACTTGGCTTTGAGGCCGAATATGTAGATATTCGGCGTGCAGATGACCTAGCGCAGGCAATATCAGGCGATAAGAACTTAAGGATTCTTGCCGCAGGGCGATTAGGTAAGGCCCGTTTAATCGACAATATCGCTTGTAATCTTGCCTGATTTTGTTGAAAAAGCGATAATGTCCAGCTAATTAACTACAGATGGTCGGATATGCAACTGACTCTATTAAAAGCAAAACTACATCGTGCCTGTGTAACGCACTCAGAATTAGAGTACGAAGGCTCGTGTGCGATTGACAGTAACTTCCTGGAAGCTGCCGGTATTCATGAATACGAACAGATCCATATATACAATGTCGCCAATGGTAACCGTTTTATTACTTATGCTATTCGTGCTGAAGCTGGCTCACAAATAATTTCGGTGAATGGTGCGGCCGCTCATAAAGCATCGCCTGGCGATCGTATTATCATTTGTGCTTACACCGTGCTGGACCAAAAAGAAGTGGCTAACTTTAAACCTACGCTTGTCTATCTGAATGAGAAAAATGACATTATCAACAAGCGTCATGCAATTCCAGTACAAGCCGTATAATCCTAAGTTGGTATAAATCATGATCGAAAAAGTGTTTGAAACGCTACTTTGGAATAGCCGTTTTGTAGTTGTTATTGCTGTTGTAGTAAGTTTGATCACGGCCTTTGCAATGTTTTATATGGCTTCAGTCGATGCTTTTTATTTGGTTAGCCATTTAGGTGATTATCTGTCAGCTGACTTAATTGGTGAAGCACGTAAAGATTTTCGTGCCGAAAGCATCACCCATGTCGTCGAAGTGATTGATGGTTATTTATTGGCAACCGTTTTATTAATCTTTTCTTTAGGCTTATACGAGCTATTTATTAGTAAAATTGAGCAAGCCGAACAATCTGAAACCTCATCATCTGTTTTAGCCATTCATAGTCTTGATGATCTTAAAACGCGTCTTGGACGGGTGATTATCATGATTTTGATTGTGAACTTTTTCGAGCATGCGATCAGTATGGATTTTCACGGGGCTATAGAATTACTAGCGCTGGCTGGTGGTATTGCCCTTATTGGGCTTACGCTGTATTTAACCCACGCTGAAGAACATAAATAGATTCTACTATCTTGTCATGAAACGGTAACGTAATCATTATCAAGTTGTAACACACCTCCTTTATGCTTTAGAAATAAGGCAAATGAGAGGTGAGAAATGCTTAATATTGAAAGTGCTATCCAACAAAAATTCCCTAATTTTGAACACAAAAGTCCTTGGATAAAAAAACCTACTCTTGGTTTACTGCGTAAATTATCATACGAAAATCAAGTTAATCAGTTTTTAGATACCCATCAGGATTTGAAAGGTTTCGATTTTATCGATCAGGTATTAGACCACTTCAAATTTAGTTATGCGATTTCGCACCGTGATCGTAGCAATATTCCGGCTTCAGGACGGGTTGTAATTGTTGCTAATCATCCTTTAGGAGCTCTAGACGGCTTATCTCTGTTAAAGTTAGTGGGGGAGGTTAGGCGAGATGTGAAAATTGTAGTCAACGATATGTTGATGAACTTTCAATCAGTCAAAGACTTATTGCTTCCAGTCGATAATTTAAATAAAGCAACTCAGAAAAGTAGTATTGCCGATATTATTAATTGTTTGAACAATGATCAGGCGGTAATTGTATTCCCCGCAGGTGAAGTTTCACGAATCAGGCCCAATGGTGTCCGAGATGGTAAATGGACCAGTGGCTTTCTACATTTTGCAAAAAAGACCAACTCTCCGATATTACCGATTTATGTCGACGCCCGAAATTCATCGTTATTTTATAGTAGTTCAATGGTTTATAAGCCCTTAGCAGCTATGTTATTGGCGCATGAGATCTTTAATAAAAACTCACAAACAATTACGCTACGAGTCGGGCAGTCAATCCCATTTCACCAGATTAAATTACTTCCTTTAGCAAAAAAACAAATGGCGAAACTCATTCGACATCATTTGTATCGCATAGGCAAAGGTAAATCACCCTTATTCGAAACAGAGCAAACAATTGTTCATCCTCTGGATCGTCGTACAATAAAAAAGGAATTACAACAAGCAGAGTTGCTAGGTGAAACGACAGACGGTAAAAAAATATATTTGTTTGATTATCAATCTGATTCCGCAGTGATGCATGAAATTGGTCGACTACGTGAAATCACGTTTCGCCAGGTAGGTGAAGGCACCGGTAAAAAAAGTGACCTAGATCGTTATGATCGGGATTATCGTCATTTGATTTTATGGGATGAACAGGATCTTGAAATTGCCGGCGCATACCGCTTAGCGGAAGTTAAAAATTTGTTTTTAAAACCAGATAGTCGAGGCATTTATAGTCAGGAATTATTTGATTATAATCAGCAAGAGATGGCAGGTTTTTTTGAGCAAGGAATCGAGCTAGGTCGAAGTTTTGTTAGTCCAAAATATTGGGGAAAGCGCAGTCTAGATTATCTTTGGTACGGAATTGGAGCCTATTTAAAGCGTTACCCTGAGATACGTTATTTGTTCGGTCCTGTGAGTTTAAGTGATAGCTATCCAGAATTCGCTAAAGCACTCATTATAAGTTTTTATCAGAATTATTTTAAGGATAGAGAGCAACTTGCCACCGCACGAGTGCCATATCGCTTAGATTCTAATATGCAACAGAGAGTTAGTGACGTTATCACTGGACTTGATTATGATGCTGATTTTAAAGCCATGCGGGTTCAATTAGCGCATATGAATGTCAGTATTCCAACGCTTTATAAACAATATGCTGATTTGTGTGAGATGGGCGGGGTTAGATTTATAGATTTCAGTATCGATGCTGATTTTGGCAACTGTATTGATGGTTTAGTTATGGTTGACCTACATGCGCTTAAACCTACAAAACACAAACGTTACTTGGCTGATTAATTCGATACGTACTAGAAGCTATAAAAAAAGGCCATATCAACTCAATGATATGGCCTTTTTTATTTGAAGGGTTTGAAATTATTTGGTAATTGCAATCAATTCAATATCAAAAATCAATGTTTCATTAGGACCAATTGGCGAGCCTTGGCCTGCACCGCGAGGACCATAAGCTAAATTCGCAGGTACAACGATTTGCCATTTAGCGCCTTCTTTCATCAATTGTAACGTTTCTTGCCAGCCTTGGATTACGCCGTTAACTGGGAATGTCGCTGGTTCACCTCGCTCATATGAACTATCAAATACAGTACCGTCTAACAATGTACCTTTGTAGTGTGCAATAACTTTGTCAGTTTCAGTCGGTGTTGCGCCATCACCTTCTTTGATGATGGTGTATTGTAAGCCGCTTGCTGTGGTGACTACGCCATCTTTTTTGGCATTTTCATCAAGGTATGTCTGAGCAACTTTTTGTTTAGCATTCATGACTTCAGCCAGTTCTTGGGCTTTTTTCTGTTGAAATGCGCCAATGACTTTTTCAGCTACTGCTTGATCTAATTGTGGTTGTTTACCGGCAAACATGTCTGCTACACCAGCAGTAAAGGCATCCATTTCTAAATCAACACCTTCAGACATCATATTTTGTCCGACTTGAATGCCGAAAATATAGCTCAATTGTTGTTGTTCAGTATCTAGTTTTGCGGCATTTGTATCAGCCATTACTGGGGCTCCAAATAAAAAAGGAAGAATTGCGAGTGATTTTAATTTCATTTAAATGATTCTCGAATTAAAAGGTTATTTAACGTAAATGTAAGTGTTCATCAGCAAACTGACGATTCTCTTTAGTAAGCAACAAAGCAGATAAAGTTCACCGGGATTCATTCTCTCACATTTTTATAAGGATTATTAATTGAAATAACTGAGCGTGAAACTTGGTTATTATTTTAAATGGTACTATAATAGTCCCATATTAAGAGGGCGCCATATGCTACGAATGGGAAAATTAACAGATTACGGTATTGTTTTGATGAGCTATTTGGCTCAAAGAACAGAGATGCAACACAGCGCCCATGCACTTGCGGATGCGGTACAAGTTCCACTACCAACGGTGAAAAAAGTATTAAAAGCATTATCACAGGCGAATTTGTTGACTTCAGAACGCGGTGCACACGGTGGATATAGTTTGAATAGTAGCCCCAAAAAAATATCGGTTGCTGAAATTATTACCGCAATAGAAGGCCCAATCGCCTTAACCGAATGCGTAGGCACTGAAAGTCATTGTGAACAAGAAAATCATTGCTCTATACAGACTAACTGGACGCGAATTAATAATGCGGTATTTCATGCGTTGGATGAAGTTAAATTATCCGACATGTTGGTGCCGCAGGTCGCTTCAGAAAGCGTGAGCCCAATACATTTTTATCCATCGACAAGTGCGATGGCTTTAGTTAAAACGAAGGATGGTGAGATTAATGGCTGAACAAAAACAGCAAATAGAAGATTTCGTTCCTAAAGAATATTCTGCAGGATTTATCTCTGACATTGAGTCGGATAGTTTGCCACCAGGATTGAGCGAAGAAACAGTACGTGAAATTTCACGTATTAAAGGTGAGCCTGAATTCTTATTGGAGTGGCGACTAAAAGCTTATTATCACTGGCTTACCCTAGAAACGCCTAAATGGGCGCACGTTCATTATCCTGAGATTGATTATCAAGCAATTAGTTACTATTCGGCACCAAAGAAAAAAACTGATGGACCTAAAAGCTTAGATGAGGTCGATCCTGAATTATTACGCACTTATGAAAAACTCGGTGTGCCTCTAGATGAGCGTGCTCGTTTAGCTGGTGTGGCGGTTGATGCTGTATTTGATAGTGTCTCTGTTGCAAATACCTTTCAGGACAAATTAGCGGAAGAAGGCATTATCTTTATGCCATTTTCGAAAGCGGTGCATGCACATCCTGAATTGATAAAAAAATATCTGGGTAGTGTCGTTCCCTACAAAGATAATTTCTATGCAGCGTTAAACTCAGCGGTGTTTAGTGATGGCTCTTTTGTCTATATTCCTAAAGGCACTCGCTGTCCGATGGAGTTATCAACCTATTTCCGTATCAATGCTGCTAACACTGGGCAATTTGAACGTACCCTAATAATTGCTGATGATGATTCATATGTCAGTTATTTGGAAGGGTGTACAGCACCTATGCGTGATGAAAATCAGTTGCATGCGGCAGTGGTTGAATTGGTTGCACATGATCGTGCTCAAATTAAATACTCAACGGTTCAAAACTGGTACCCAGGCGATGAAAATGGTCGCGGCGGCATTTTTAACTTTGTGACCAAGCGTGCGGCATGTCGGGGGGAAAGCTCTAAAGTGTCATGGACACAAGTTGAAACGGGTTCAGCGATTACTTGGAAATATCCTAGCGTGATTTTGCAGGGTGATAACTCAGTCGGTGAATTTTATTCTGTTGCTGTGACCAATAATATGCAGCAAGCGGATACCGGCACAAAAATGGTTCACCTGGGTAAAAATACCAGTTCAACCGTTATTTCAAAAGGTATTTCAGCTGGTCGTTCTCAAAATGCCTATCGTGGATTAGTGCGTATGGGGCCAAATGCTGAGAATTCCCGTAACTACACCGAATGTGATTCTCTATTGATCGGCGATTTATCGGCGGCACATACCTTCCCGTATATAGAGGTTAAAAATCCAACTGCACAAGTGGAACATGAAGCATCGACCTCAAAAATAAGCGAAGACCAATTGTTTTACTGTAAGCAACGTGGTTTAGATTTGGAAGATGCGGTATCCATGATAGTTAATGGTTTTTGTAAGCAAGTTATTCGTGAGTTACCGATGGAATTTGCTGTTGAAGCACAAAATCTACTGGGTTTATCACTGGAAGGATCGGTAGGCTAAGTTTAGTGTTTTTGCACATAAGCACGTTCCTACCAAATTCATAAATATAGTTAGAGAGAAATAAATACATGTTAGTAATTAAAAACCTCCATGCCAGCATTGATGGCAAAGAAATTCTTCGCGGTATCAATTTGACTGTGAATGCCGGTGAAGTACATGCCATTATGGGTCCCAATGGTGCTGGAAAAAGTACCTTATCGAACGTGCTCGCTGGCCGTGATGGTTACGAGATTACGCAAGGTGAAGTCATTTATAAAGAAGAAAACCTACTGTCACTGGCGCCGGAAGAACGGGCACAACGTGGTATATTTCTGGCTTTCCAATATCCCGTAGAAATTCCTGGTGTCAGTAATATTTACTTGTTAAAAGCGGCATTGAATGCGGTCCGTAAATATCAAGGTTTAGATGATCTAGATGCTATCGATTTTTTATCGCTGGTCCGTAGCAAAATGCAGTTAGTAAAAATGGACGAACAGTTTTTGCACCGTAGCGTAAACGAAGGTTTCTCTGGCGGTGAGAAAAAACGGAATGAAATCTTGCAAATGGCATTGTTAGAACCGTCATTAGCAATCCTTGATGAAACGGATTCTGGTTTAGATATAGATGCTTTAAAAACTGTCTCTGATGGCGTTAATGCTCTACGTTCACAAGATCGTTCTATTATTATGATCACGCATTATCAACGCTTACTTGATTATATAGTGCCTGATTTTGTTCATGTGCTTTCTGAAGGACGTATCGTCAAATCTGGCGATAAAGAGTTAGCGAAAGAACTTGAAAAAACAGGTTATACCTGGATCGCTGAAGAAGCGGAGGGCCTGCCAGTATGAAAAAGCTCACCGATTTGGTGACACCTTTTTCTAGTGTTGCTAAAGAAAAAATGTTGCCAGGGCAAGAGCTTGCTTGGTTAAACAGCATGCGATTAAAGGCATTAACGCAATTTAATCACCATGGCTTGCCAGTTAAAAAAGAAGAGGATTGGAAATACACCAGTTTGTGGGAATTGGGTCAGCAAGCATTCACACATCAAGCTGAAGCAAACTCTATTACTACTGAACAGTGTGAAAAGCTGGCTTTATTAAAAGACGCGTACCGAGTTGTTATTATTGATGGCGTATTCTCGACGGAGCTGTCTCAGCTCGATGATCTGCCTGCAGGTTTAGTCATTCGTCCATTATCAGCTGGATTAGAGCTAGCCCAACCTCATCTTGGCAATCAGATTAACCCTGAAAAAGCGGGTTTTAATGCACTGAATACCTTTTTGATGCAAGAAGGGACTGTCATTAGTGTGGATGGTGACACTCAAATAGCTAAGTCGATTGAGTTATTAGTCATTAATACCGGAACAACAGAGGCATTGGCCAGTCATTTACGTAATGTAATCGTGCTGGGTGAATCGAGCCAAGCGACAGTGGTTGAACATTATGTCGGTTTAAATGAATCGGTTTCATTGACCAATGTCGTGACTGAAGTGGTGTTAGCGTATAAAGCAACTTTAAATCACTATAAATTACAGCAAGAATCTAAAAATGCCTTTCACATTGCTACTTTAGCTGCCAAACAAGCGGCAAGTAGTCATTGGAATACTAATAATATTTCTTTGGGTGGCAAGCTCGCGCGCAATGATGTGCATAGTCAATTATTAGGTGAGCAGTCACATGTCACCATGGATGGATTGTATCTAGTGACCGGCGAACAACACGTTGATAATCACACACGTATCGATCATTTTGTGCCAAATACCACTAGTGATGAATTGTACAAAGGCGTATTAGATGGCAATAGCCATGCAGTATTCAATGGCAAAGTGATTGTACATAAAGATGCTCAGAAAACAGACTCGAATCAAAGTAACCGCAATATGTTGCTATCACGTGGTTGTGAGATCGATACCAAGCCTGAGATGGAAATTTATGCTGATGATGTTAAATGTGGTCATGGCAGCACCGTTGGTCAATTGAATGATGATCATTTGTTCTTTCTACGTACCCGTGGTTTAGATGAAGTGAGTGCGCGTAGTTTGTTAACTCATGCCTTTGCAGTGGAAGTCTTAGAACGTATTCCTGCAGAAGATATTAGAAATGCTTTATCAGCATTGGTTGAACATCATTTACCTCGCGCTGGTGGTGAAAGAGTGGGAGTAATAGCATGAGCATGTTAGATCTTGCTGCTATTAGACAAGACTTTCCAATATTGCATCAGCAAATAAATGGCCATCCCTTAGTGTATTTAGATAATGCGGCCAGTAGTCAGAAGCCGAATCAAGTAATTGATGCTGTTGCTGATTATTATCGACAAGATAATGCTAATGTTCATCGTGGTGTGCATCGATTGAGTCAGCGAGCTACCGATGCTTATGAAGCTGCGCGCGATAAGGTACGTGGTTTTGTTAATGCAAAGTCTGATAAAGAAATTATCTTTGTACGTGGTGCAACTGAAGCCGTTAATTTAGTGGCACAAAGCTTTGTGCGTCCACAATTACAAGCCGGTGACGAGATACTAATAAGTCACATGGAACACCACGCGAATATTGTGCCTTGGCAAATGTTGTGTGAACAAACCGGTGCGAAACTGAACGTTATTCCGATGACAACCGTCGGCGAACTCGATTTATCAACACTCGATGAATTACTGACCAGTAAAACTAAAATTATGGCGATAGGCCATGTATCGAATGCTTTGGGCACAATTAATCCTATTAAAGACATGATTGCCCGAGCCCATGCTAAAAATATACCGGTCTTAGTAGATGGCGCTCAAGCAGTGCCACATATGATTGTTGATGTACAAGATTTAGATTGTGATTTTTATGTGTTTTCAGGGCATAAAATGTTTGCACCAACAGGCATCGGTGCGCTTTATGGTAAACAAGCGTTATTAGAAGCGATGTCACCTTGGCAGGGTGGCGGCGATATGATCTTATCAGTTAGTTTTGCTCACACCGAATACAATGAATTACCGTATAAATTCGAAGCTGGCACGCCAAATATTTCGGGTGCTATCGGCCTAGGTGCCGCCATTGATTATATGAATAATCTTGGTATCGCTAATTTGGCTGCTCATGAACATGCCTTATTAATTGCGGCTACCGAAAAAGTGACTGCGTTACCAGGTGTCAGAATTATTGGTACTGCAGCACAAAAGGCGAGTGTTTTGTCCTTTATGATCGAGGGTGTTCATCCGCATGATGTTGGTACCATTTTTGATCAACAAGGTTTAGCAATACGGACCGGACATCATTGTGCGCAGCCCGTCATGCAATTCTTTGGTATACCAGCGACAGCTCGTGCATCATTCGCTTTTTACAATACCTTTGACGAAATAGATGCCCTTGTTGGCGGAATCAAGAAAGTACAGGAGCTATTTGCTTAATGAGTAATGCAGATTTACGAGATTTATATCAAGAAGTGATCATGGATCACAATAAAAAGCCACGAAACTTTCGTGACATGACCAATGCGAATCATCTGGCTCATGGCAATAATCCACTATGCGGTGATACGTTAGTTGTGTTCTTGAAACTAAATGGTGATGTCATTGAAGATGTGAGCTTTCAAGGCAGTGGTTGCGCCATTTCTGTGGCTTCAGCATCCTTGATGACTGAGGCGCTTAAGGGCAAAACCTTGGCCGAAGCCGAAACTCTTTATGAGTTGGTACACAAGCAAATGACGGGTGAAGAGATTGATTCATCATCTTTAGGGAAATTGGCTGTGCTGAGTGGCGTCAAAGAATTTCCCGCTCGAGTAAAATGTGCCACTTTGTCATGGCACACGCTACATGCAGCAATGGATAGCGATCATGACATTTCAGTGTCAACTGAATAAGGCGGATAAAAAAGATGATGACTAAAGAGGATTTTGAAATGAGCCCAGAAGAAGTTAAAGAAGATGTGATCGAGATGTTACAAACCATCTATGATCCAGAAATACCGATCAATATCTACGAATTGGGGCTGATTTACGACATTACGGTGAGTGAAGACTATAACGTAGCAATAAACATGACGTTAACAGCACCGGGTTGCCCCGTGGCACAGTCATTTCCGGGTGAAATAGAAGCCAAAGTTGCTACAGTAGCCAATGTTAATGAGGTTAACGTTGAACTAGTCTGGGATCCACCTTGGACCAAAGATATGATGAATGAAGCCGCCCAATTACAACTGGGTATGTTTTAAAAAGTTTTTGATATTTTAGTTAAAACTGCCACCCTCATAATAAGCAAATATTTTGGCTAGGTAGGTTCACATCTATATGCGAATCTACCTTTCCATGCCAATAAGCACACGCGCTCACACCGTGCTTTTAAAAGTTATAAACTTCCCTACTGCAATAATAAATAATAGGTTGATTTGGTCAGGACTTATCTGAATGAACGTAAGCAGATTGCCGTCTATATCATAATCATTACTGACCTCCCGTAATATAAACCATGATCTGCTACGCAGTAAAATTGTGAAATGGTATTTATGCAGGGCTTACGGAAAGAAATTGCCCCCAGAAATTTTTAGATCATGTAGTAAATAATGTTTAAATTCTATGCTTGAGAATATTCAATGAGCAGCAAGATTAATAGATATAAACACTAATAATAGACGATTACCATCTAAAGCTATAATTACATTATTTCTAATTGTTTGTTTCTTTTTTGCTCTTCTTAAGAAAAGTTTTCACTAACATCAATGCTATAGCTCACGTTTATGTAATGAATTATTAATTAGCTCAACAATTAAGTTTGCACAGAACGCTTATCTGAACTATAACTGGTTGACCCTTGATGTAATAAAATCTAGAAATAATTCTAAAAGTTGAGTATCCATGAATACCAATAAGCCTTTACGTTCAATAAAAATTTCTTCTTCGGGACCAACGCTATTAAATATGTCATTGCTTAATAAAGGCTGTGCCTTTGATGATCAAGAACGTAAAGATTTTAATTTGATGGGCTTGTTACCTAGACGATTTGAAACAATAGAACAACAAGTTGCTCGTGCCTACCAGCAATATTCAAGTTTTGACGAGCCCATCAATAAACATATTTTTCTTCGTGCCACTCAAGACAGTAATGAAACGTTATATTACCGTTTGGTACAAGATCATCTCGAAGAGATGATGCCAATCATTTACACCCCTACAGTGGGTGATGCCTGTGAGCGTTTTTCTGAAATATACCGACGAGCACGAGGTTTATTTATTGCTTACCCTGATCGTGAGCATATTGATGAAATGCTAGCAAATGTGACTAAGAGCAATGTAAAAGTTATTGTAGTAACCGATGGGAGTCGTATTTTAGGTCTTGGTGATCAAGGTGTCGGTGGTATGGGCATACCCATTGGTAAATTATCTTTATATACCGCTTGTGGCGGTATTAGCCCAGCTTATACTTTGCCTATCATGTTGGATGTCGGTACAAATAATCAGCAGTTATTAAATGATCCCTATTATATCGGCTGGCATCATCCTCGTATTGAACAAGCTGAATACGATGAATTTTTGGACTTGTTTATTAAAGCGGTTAAAAAACGCTGGCCTGAAGTATTGCTACAGTTTGAAGATTTTAATCAAACCAATGCCTTGCCATTACTCACTCGCTGCCGTGATGAAATATGCTGCTTTAATGACGATATTCAAGGTACTGCGGCGGTCACTGTCGGCACGCTGTTAGCTGCTAGTTATGCTAAAAATGAACGATTAAGTCAGCAACGAGTATTATTTGCTGGAGCGGGCTCGGCGGGTTGTGGCATTGCAGAACAAATTATTGTACAAATGTGCTCTGAAGGATTGTCAGAGCAACAAGCTCGTAGCCAAGTCTATATGGTTGATCGTCATGGCTTATTGACTGAAGGCATGATTGGCCTGCCTAATTTTCAACAGGCATTAATTCAAGCTAAATCAGTAGTAGCCGATTGGTCTCTTAGTGATGATTATGCTTCTTTATCGGAAGTGGTTAAATTTGCCAGGCCTACGGTATTAGTTGGCGTATCAGGCCAAGCAGGCTTGTTCACCCAAGGCTTGATTGAAACCATGTCTTCAAATTGCGAGCGACCTATAATCCTGCCCTTAAGTAACCCTTCACGCCAAATTGAAGCCACACCTGAACAATTATTAAACTGGACAAAGGGTCTAGCCATTATTGCCACGGGTAGCCCATTTAAACCTGTCGAATATCAAGAGCAGCACTATGTCATTCCACAATGTAATAATAGTTACATCTTCCCTGGGTTTGGTTTGGCGGTGGTTGCTGGCGGTATCACCCGAGTAACTGATGAAATGCTTGTTGTAGCCAGTGAACAATTGGCTCAAGCTTCACCGATATTAAGGACTGGGCAAGGAGCGTTACTGCCACCATTAACTGAAATTGCTAATTTGAGTAAAAAAATGGCTTTTGCCATCAGTAAGATGGGACAACAACAAGGTGTTGCACCAAAGATGACAGATGATGAGTTACTCGCGGCGATTGAAAAGCAGTTTTGGTTACCTGACTATCGAAAATATACACGGGTTGCTGATTAGGACTCGTCTTATAGCTATATCATTTACTTTTTAGCAAGAGATATCTCGTTACGGCGTTATCAACCGCTGATCGACATGGAGAGCGAAGCGAGGTCGATTAGTCGCCAGTAGGCAACGCGTTTTTGCATTTTCGTAATAGAGAGCGTTAGCGAACAGTGGAGAATAATGTTAGAAAAGGCTTTTTGTTGCCGTAGAGTCAT
>JAGXHJ010000045.1 GCA_024636315.1 Methylophaga sp. | reverse complement strand
GTGGTAATGTTGGCGCCGCGGATTGCTCTACAGAGCAATGTGCAAGTCGACATGGACGCAGGACGGCTGGTGAATTATTAACCGTCACGTACTCCTCAGCAAAAAGGGCGACTTGGATGTCCCGTTTTTGTATCCTGGGGGATCGTGACTCGCTTGTATTTAATAATGTTCGAGCAAAGGTAGAGCCCCCGCTATTATTAATCTGAGTTATTATTAGCAATAGATATAAAAAAACCGATATCAACTAAATTGATACCGGTTTTTTGTACTGAAGATTACTTTACTAAGATTTTAGCTAAAATATTGAAGCTAAAGCAAAGTCGTAACCAAATTTCAGTAATATTAACGTTTAGAGAATTGTGGACGTTTACGCGCTTTGTGTAAACCAATTTTCTTACGTTCTACAGCACGAGCATCACGAGTGATAAATCCTGCTTTACGTAATTCTGATTTTAATTCGCTGTTGTATTCAACCAATGCGCGGCTGATACCGTGACGAATTGCACCAGCTTGACCATTGTTACCACCACCACGAACAGTGATGTTTAAGTCAAAAGTGCTTAGCATATCAACAAGAACTAGTGGTTGACGTACGACCATGCGAGAAGTTTCGCGGCCGAAATAATCTTCCAGTGAACGAGTATTGATTGTTAGTTTGCCGCTACCTGCTTTTAAAAAAACACGAGCTGTTGAGCTTTTGCGACGACCTGTAGCGTAGTATGAATCTGCCATAATATGTCCGATTAAATTTCCAGCACTTTAGGCTGTTGAGCGGTATGAGGATGTTCTTCACCAGCATAAACTTTAAGTTTACTAAACATGGTGCGTCCCAATGGATTCTTTGGCAACATGCCTTTTACAGCTGATTTGATAACACGATCTGGCGCTTTATCAAGTTGCTTTTCAAGAGTAATAGATTTAATACCACCGATGTAACCTGTGTGGTGATAATAGATCTTATCTTTCAATTTATTACCTGTTACACGCAATTTTTCAGCATTAATAACGACGATGTAATCACCAGTATCAACATGAGGCGTATAAATAGTTTTATGTTTGCCACGTAGGCGACGCGCGATTTCCGTAGCCATACGGCCTAGAGTTTTGCCATTGGCATCAATCACGAACCAGTCACGACGAACTTCAGCTGGTTTTGCACTTAACGTGGTGGTTTTTAAAGTGGTTTTCATTCCGCAGTTTGCTCCTGAAAAATATTACGCAGGCGGGGTCTAAATAAAGAGGAAGCATGTTACGCAATCAAGTTAAGACTGTCAACTGCCTACACGACATAAATAATTAAGATAAGTATAACACCTGAGAACAGGCAACAAATGGGCGCATCACTTACTGTTCGAGTAATTTACTAGTCAGTACGTTACTATCACATGAGTGGTAATTGCGGACAATTTTGCGCTAGCGTTGCGTGGTTTGTATTGAAGTCAGATTGAATGAGCTCAAGCGTTTTTTGTCTATCGGTGTGCATTGTAACAGCAATTGACAGTAAAAATGATAGTTGTCGCATGAACCACTCAAACGAGTAAAAGACAAAGGATGACTATGTGAGTCAATGACCACTGCTATATGTTTGTACTATTAGCTCATTAGGACAGTTTAAGAAAGCAAAGTGAATAAATTATTTTGCTATGACGAAAGTAGATATAAAAGTTGGTATCGTAAAAAATCATAATTCATAATTTAGTCATGTAGGTTTTAGCTACAATTAACATGAACAGTTAGTCCTTTAAGCAAGATGTTTTTTCAATATTTTAATGCCCGTGTAAGTAGGCCGCTGTTTATTACTTGTCGGACTCGGAACGCTACTGTCCTATTTGCGACTAATTGTTCTAAAGTTAAGTCGGACTACTATGTCGACCGCAGTTCGATGGGGAATAAGAAGTGCAGTATCTCAAGACCGTCTACGTTTAGACTTTTTTTTATGATTGCTAATGTGCATTGTTGGACAGCACTTCAAATAATAAATAATTACCTTAGCCCTTATAAAATGTTGAGTTAGACGATAATTATAGTAATCGCTAGTCGTTTTAAAACGGGCGTTGTTAGTATAAAAGGCTTGCGTTTTATGGGCATATTTTATCGGTCGTTCGTGGTAATATTTACACAGATTCATTCATTAATAATTTTTCCGAGAAATCATGTCAAACCGAATTCGCGAGATACCATACAACTATACTTCTTTTTCTGATCGTGAAATCGTTATTCGATTTTTAGGCTCAGATGCTTGGGATATTTTACAAGCATTGCGAGATCAGCGTAAAACAGGGCGCAGTGCCAAGATGTTATTTGAGGTTTTGGGCGATATGTGGGTTATTTCGCGCAATCCTTTTATACAAGATGATTTGGTTGAAAATCGTAAACGTTGGGATTCTTTGTCTCATGCATTGCATCATCGTTTGGATCAGGTTCGAGAGCGCGCACACGAAAATAATAATACCTTAGCGCTAGAGCTAGAAGCTAAAACACGACATGCGGTTGCTGAGTTTGAGCGTGATTTATTAAGTATTGACGAGCGTCGCCGTGGTGTCATTCGCCGCTTATCTAAAGCTACAAAAAAACATAATATTAAGTTTGATGGCTTATCACGAGTTTCGCATGTCACGGATGCGACTGATTGGCGTGTTGAATACCCATTAGCCGTTGCTACACCTGATAGCGAAGAAGAGATGGCAGCAGTTGTCGCCGCTTCGATTGCGTTAGACTTAACGGTCATTCCTCGTGGCGGTGGTACTGGTTATACCGGTGGTGCTATTCCACTTACTGCTGACAGTATTGTTGTAAATACTGAAAAATTAGAGGGCTTAGGTAACGTTATCTATCGTACGTTGCCTGACCGCGAAGGTGAAGTCGCTACGGTACGTGCTGAAGCTGGTGTGGTCACGCGTCGAGTATCTGAGCTTGCCGAGCGTAGTGGGCTTGTATTTGCTGTTGATCCAACATCACAAGATGCGTCGACGATCGGTGGTAACGTGGCGATGAATGCCGGCGGTAAAAAAGCCGTGATGTGGGGAACCACATTGGACAATCTCGTTTCATGGCGCATGGTAACACCCGATGCAAAATGGATGGAAGTTGAACGCCTTAATCACAATCTTGGCAAAATCCATGATGTTGAAACAGCGAAATTCCGCGTTACTCAGTATGAAGCCGATGGCAAAACCACAATAGGTCAACCAGAATATCTGACTATTCCAGCACATGAGTTACGTAAAAGTGGGCTGGGTAAGGATGTGACGAATAAATTCCTAGGCGGTTTGCCAGGAATTCAAAAAGAAGGCTGTGATGGTTTAATTACCTCTGCGGTATTTGTTTTACACCGGATGTCTGATTTTACTCGTACAGTTTGTCTTGAATTCTTTGGTAATGATTTAAGTAAAGCTGTGCCTGCTATTGTTGAAACTAAAGATATTTTAGATAACAATCCAAACGTATTATTGGCAGGGATGGAGCATCTAGACGAGCGTTATGTGCGTGCCGTTGGTTACACTACAAAAGCACCACGTTCGATACTGCCAAAAATGGTGTTAATGATTGATGTCGCTGGCGATGATGAAGATGAAGTTGCTACTGCTTGTTCGCAAATTGTTCGCTTAGCTAATGCGCGTGATGGTGAGGGTTTTATTGCTGTTAGTCCGGAAGCACGTAAGCGTTTTTGGGCCGATAGGTCAAGAACAGCTGCCATAGCCAAACACACCAATGCCTTTAAGATAAATGAAGACGTGGTTATACCATTAGATCGGTTGTCTGAGTATAACGATGGTATTGAACGTATCAATATAGTGCAATCGACACGTAATAAATTAAAGATGGCCGAAGCCGCCTGTATTTATCTATCAAATCAGCCAAAAGAGTTAAAAATACATAAAAAAGACTTGGATGAAAGTGCTGAAAATGATGCGATCATGCAAACTAAGATTGATGCTGCTTGCAAACATCTAGATCAGGTACGCGGACGATGGGAGGACATATTAGGGAATATGGATACGCTCGCCTCAGAAAAAATGAGTCTGTTATCTGAGCAGGCTAAAGCCAATCTTGCTGAAAAAGACACTTTGTTTAATGTGTTACAGCGACGCGACGTGCGAATTTCTTATCGAGAAGAAGTCGAAAAACCGCTGAAAGAATTGTTCCAAGGCGAAGCATTATCTGCGTTGCGAACTAAGCTTGATGAAATACATACCGACCACCGTTCAAGCCGTTTATTTGCAGCGACACATATGCATGCTGGCGATGGCAATGTTCATACCAACATTCCTGTGAACTCAAACGATTACGATATGATGCATGAAGCTGAACTCATTGTTGATGACGTAATGGCTTTGGCTGAAAAGTTAGGGGGTGTTATTTCCGGTGAGCATGGTATTGGTTTAACCAAAATGCAATATTTGGATCAGGCAACCATTGATGCCTTTGCTAAGTACAAACAGCGTGTCGATCCCAACGGACATTTTAATGCTGGCAAATTGTTGGCAGGCTCAGGTTTGGACAAGGCTTACACGCCGTCATTGAGATTGTTGCAGCAAGAAGCTTTGATTCTTGAAGCTAGTGAATTGAACGAAATCAATAACGACATTAAAGACTGCTTACGTTGTGGTAAATGTAAGCCTGAATGTACAACGCATGTACCTCGCGCTAATTTATTGTACTCACCTCGAGACAAGATTTTGGCTACTGGGCTGATTATGGAAGCATTTTTGTACGAGGAGCAGACTCGTCGTGGTGTTTCAGTACGTCATTTTGAAGAAATGAATGATGTTGCAGATCATTGTACGATTTGTCATCGTTGTTTGAATCCATGTCCTGTCAATATTGATTTTGGTGATGTGACCATCAAACTACGTGAAATTCTAAAAAATCAGGGTAAGCGTCATTTTAATGTCGGCACATGGTCAGCAATGGCATATTTGAATGCCAAGGATCCGCTCACTATTAAGATACTACATAAAGGTATGATCCAATGGGGTGCTAAAGGCCAACGATTTGCACATAGCTTAGGTAAAAAACTTGGTTTATTAGGAAGTAAGAAAAAACGACCTATGCCAACAACAGGAAAAACGCCTATTCGTGAGCAAATTGTGCACTTTATGAAAAAACCGATGCCTGCTGGTCTACCATCAAAAACTACCCGCGCGATGTTAGGTGTGGAAGATAACAAGATGATTCCGGTCATACGTGATGTGACCAAAGTTAATGATGAGTCTGATGCTGTGTTTTACTTCCCTGGCTGTGGTTCAGAACGATTGTTCAGTCAAGTGGGTTTAGCAACGTTGGCTATGTTGTATGAAGTCGGTACTGAAACAGTCTTGCCGCCGGGCTATTTATGTTGTGGTTATCCGCAAGCATCAAATGGCGATACGGCTAAAGCTCAGGCTATTACTACTGAGAATCAGGTGTTATTCCATCGATTAGCTAACACATTAAATTATATGGATATTAAAACGGTGATTGTGTCCTGCGGAACCTGTATGGATCAATTACTAAAATATCAATTTGAAAAGATTTTCCCTGGCTGCCGATTGTTAGATATTCACGAATATCTCATGGAAAAAGGGGTGAAAATGGAAGGCGTGGATGGTGTGCAATATCTCTATCATGAGCCATGCCATACGCCGATGAAAACGTATGAGTCAACCAGTGTTGCCGCCGCATTATTAGGGCAAGAAGTAACCTTGAATGATCGTTGTTGTGGTGAGGCGGGATCGTTTGCTACCGCTAGACCTGATATTGCGACGCAAGTACGTTTCCGTAAAGAAGAAGAAATTACCCAAGGTATTCAACTCTTATCTGGTGAAGAAAAAGCAGTGAAAGGCAATGTGAAAATGTTGACGTCTTGCCCGGCATGCGTTCAAGGATTATCGCGCTACGCTGAGGATACTGGCATTGAAACTGACTACATTGTGGTTGAAGTCGCCAACCATGTTTTAGGTGAAAATTGGCAACCGAAATTTATTGAGGCAGTGAAAAATGGTGGGATTGAACGCGTCTTGTTGTAATTGAATATCTAGCTCAGGTCGGCAGCAGCCGACCTGACTGATATGCTTAATTAGGTATTAAGGCTGCACTACTAAAATGAATACCATCCCAGCCTGAGAGCATGAAATTACGAATGTTTTGATGGTCATCACCCTCGGGATGAGCAAGGACATCATCACGATAATAAGCGCCAAAGCATGCTAATGTTTGTTGCTTTGACAGGCTATTCAGTAAGCCAAATGCAAAAATCTTACATGACCCATTATTTTGATTCTCTTCGTTGACGGTACCGTTATTAGTAAATTTAGCAGGTATAAAATCATAGTTAGCATCAATCACATCCATAGTGTCACTGAATTCGATCAGTTCTGGATGTTCGGCAAGTTTTAAAATAAATTCATCAATGTTCACGTTAGTCCTAGTATTTTTATTTAGAAACAAAGATTATACCTAAACTAAACAACGGATAAATTCTCGGTACTTGTAAAGGATACGCACCATTTAATTAATCTCAGCTTGCTATACCACGATGGCGTAGCAAACCTGAATCATCTTCCTTTGAAGGGCTGATATGAAAACAGCAGTATTATTAAGATTTTATAGACGTCTACGTATTTCAATTCGCACCGTGGTAATCGCTTTTTTCCTGCTAGCGACTATCGTCACGGCATCTGTTGCGATTAGTCTCCAATACTACTTTAGTAAAACCTCGGCGACTGAATCCACTCTCGCGATGTACAAAAAGACAGCGGCAGAGACACGTAATTACCTTGATTTAATCGATGAAAAAGCGAGTCAAACAGCGAGTATTTTGGCTCAATTTACTCATTTCAATAAAGACCAAGTAGTTTCTGATGAAACAACGCGCTTGTATATGCAAGGCCTGTTGAGAAATCCTTTAATGCTCGGCGTCTACCTTGGTTTTGCGAATGGTGATTTCTACGAACTGGTTAATCTAGATTCTGATAAAGATGCCCGTGAGAAATTGCATGCGGAGCCGCAAGATCGTTGGCTGATAATAACGATTAAAGGCCAAGGAAAAGCACGTAAAGAGACCTTAGCTTTTTATGATGATAAATTTCAACTTAGAACAACAAAAACACAGTTAACTGATTTTGACCCACGCCGACGCGTTTGGTATACCGAAGCTAAATCTGGCGAAACACATAAGACGCTACCCTATTTGTTTCAAGCCTTGCAAAAGCCGGGTGAAACCTATGCCACCAAACTTGAAAAATATGATGCCGTGTTAGCGGTTGATATAACAATGTCTTCCCTATCTGACTATTTGCGGCAACAAGATTTTGGGCAAGATAACGAAATTTATATTTATCAGGAAACGGGTCAGTTAGTTGCAACGAATCAAATTATTGAATCTAAAAAGTTGCCCGTAGCTCCGAAAATAACTTTAAGTAAAGAACAGCAGGCATTAGTGGCATCGATACCTTATCTAACCGTATCGAATGAGAATGACTGGCCGCCTATTAACTTTGCCGCTTCAGGGCAACCTTATGGTTATGCGATTGATGTGTTGAATTATATTTCGCAAATGACAGGTATTGAGATTCATTATGTTAACGGGATGCGATGGCCTGAATTAGCAGATATGTTTGTTAATGGCGAACTAGACGTTTTACAGCCGGTATTTTATGACAAGGGACGGCAATGGATTGGCTCATTGACGGATGCCTTCCTCGATGTACCCTATGGCGTCATTACGGCTATAGGCACAGAAAAAGTCACCCATATTGAACAATTGAAAGGCAAAACAGTTGCTATTCCAGAGGGCTGGCTATTGGCTACCAATCTAGAAGAACAATTTCCTGACATAAAAATTATGCGAGTCCCCACCGTTAGAGATATGTTTGTTGCGGTACAAGAAGGTAACGTCGATGCGGCAATAGACACTGCAACGATATTAAATTACACCGCAAAACAGTTCTTTATTGAAGATGTAACGCTTTCTCAATCAATCGATTTCGGCGAAGCTACTTTCCCGAATCAGTTGCATTTCATGTTAAGTAAATCATCGTCTGGTTTAACTGAATTATTTAATCTTGCATTGTCCAAGCTCGGGCCGGAATATAAGCGAGCCCTGCAAGATAAATGGTTTGAGCAAAAATGGTATCACGTTAATAATGATGTTGATTATCAACTTGGTACGGTTCCCTATATCGAGTTAATGCAACTGGTTCATAACTCTTCGCCTGATCAGCTTTTGACGCTCAATATTAAGGGCGAGGATCACTTTGTTTTTACCACTAGATTTGGCGGCGACAATGACAAGCGAGATATTTTTTCGATTGTAACGCCAGTGTCAACTGTGTTGGCTCCAGGCATTGACAAAGTCAAAATAGCGATAGGTTTAACAGCCTTAGCTTCCATCTTGTTGTTACCTCTGTCTTGGTTCTTAGCGAAGCCTTTTGTGAACCCGATTCATCAATTAGCTAAAGACAGTGAAAAGATAACCAATCGTAGATATGACGAAGTTGAATATGTGGAAAGTCGTATTACGGAGCTTCATGATTTAGGCGTGTCTATGGATAAAATGTCACGCTCTATTCAGGAAAATGAACAAGCACAACGCGAGCTGATGGATGCATTTATTAAGCTTATCGCGCAGGCGATCGATGAGAAATCCCCACACACAGCAGGCCACTGCGAACGTGTTCCGCAGTTAGCATTTATGTTAATAAAAGAAGCAGAAAAGGCCGATTCTGGGCCTTTTGGCGAGTTTGCATTCAAATCCGCTGATGAATGGCGTGAGTTTGAAATTGCAGCTTGGTTACATGATTGCGGCAAAATCACCACACCGGAAAGGATTATTGATAAAGGTACAAAACTGGAAACTTTATATAATCGAATTCATGAAATAAGAATGCGATTTGAAGTGTTATGGCGAGATGCAGAAATTAATTATTTACTGAAGAAAGCTGAACCAGAGGCCGATGAAACCGTTCTGTTAGCTGAAAAAGAACAGAAACAACGACAATTACAAGAAGATTTTGCATTCATAGCTAACTCGAATATTGGTAGTGAGTTTATGAGTGATGATGACGTTGAACATCTGAAAAAACTTGCTGAACATACTTGGCACAGGCATTTTGATAACCGTCTCGGTCTGTCTCATATTGAACTTAGTCGTTATCAAGAGACAACAGATAACTTGCCCGCAGGAGAATCATTATTGTCAGATAGACCGGAGCATCTGGAAGAGCGGGTTCGCAGTACTGACTATGATCCTAGCTTCGGCATCAAGATGGACATTCCTGAATACCTTTATAACACCGGCGAGCTTTATAATCTGTCGATTACCCGAGGCACGTTGACTGCTGAAGATAGATTTAAAATTAATGAACACACCATCAGCACCATTAATATGTTGGAAAATTTACCATTCCCAGAGGAATTAAAACGTGTACCTCGTTATGCATCTACTCATCATGAATCAATGAAAGGTACCGGTTATCCTCGCGGCTTATCTGCGGAAGAGCTTTCTATACCTGAGCGAGTGATGGTGCTGGCAGATATCTATGAAGCGTTAACCGCTTCTGATCGTCCCTATAAGAAAGCTAAAACAATTAGTCAGTCCATCAACATTCTTCATAAGATGGCATTAAACGAACATATTGATATTGATGTGTTTGAGTTATTTTTGACGAGTGGTGTGCATACGCTATACGCAAATCGCTTTTTACCACCATCTCAGATTGATCATATAGATATTGAGCAATACTTAAGATAACAACTTTATATTCATGCTTATTGAGCGCGCGCGATCGGCTGAGACTATCTGGTTATAAAGTACCGAGCTTTTACCTTCACTCAGTTTATATGTCTGATTCTTTAATTCGCCAAACAAAGAACAATAAAATCAGGCAAAAACTGACCAACATAAGTTGAAGGCCAATACGACCTGACAGTACAAATATTGAGATAGAAAAGGTGGCTATAATCAGTAGCATTACTTTGTGCTTGATTTTACGGCGAATGGTTTTTGTTTGTTCCCATTGTGCGAGAGCGGGTCCGAACCATTTATTGTTTAATAGCATTCGGTGAAATCGCGGCGAACTTTCGGCAAAACAGGCTAAGGCCAAAATCAGAAAAGGGGTGGTTGGCAATAGTGGTAACACGGCACCAATCACCCCCAAAAAAATAAACAACCAACCGAGTATGATCAGTAGGATATGTTTAATTTTAGTACGCATAATTATGCGCGAGACATAAACTTGCCGCTGTCAGTATTGATCTTAATTAATTCGCCTGGTTCAATGTATTCGGGTACTTGTACTTCTAATCCGGTAGCTAATCGAGCGGGTTTAGTACGAGCAGAGGCGGAGGCACCTTTAAGGCCTGGCGCGGTGTCAACAATCGTCATTGCCACGGCTGCTGGCAACTCAATGGCTATGATCTGGCCATCTAATAAGATGGCGACAATGCCTTCTAATCCTTCCACTAAATAGTCGATTTCGTCTTCGATATCGCTAGTGTTAATGGTGAATTGTTCATAATCATCTAAATTCATAAAGGTGTAGCTATCACCATCTTGATAAGAAAATTGCACTAACTTACGTTCACAATCAACTTCTTTTAGAAATTCATCGCCTTTTAAACTTTCATCACGTTTTTGTTTGGTTTTAAGGTGGTTAAAGCGTACTTTATATAAAGTAGAAGCGCCGCGAGAGGATGGGTTACGTACTTCAATTTCTTTTACTGAATACGGTTCATCGTTAATATCGACGACCATTCCGCGTTTTAAATCACTGGCTTTTGGCATGACAAATACTCTGTTTATATAGATAGATAGCGCGGCATTATACGTGAGTATCTTCACCACACTATAGTCTTGTTAGTTTACAATCCTATTAAAATTGAGGTAGATCTATTTGATATTTTCTGAAAATATAGTGGATGTTGGTGGCTGGCTGAAATGTAGTCCGATCTACAGTGGCTGATTGAGTTAAAATCAACACAATATTAAATATCAAAAGAGTACAGACAGATGGTAGAAATTGGCAAAAGAAATACATTACGCGTCGTTAAGTTCGTTGATTTTGGTGTGTATCTTGATGGTGAAAATTTTCGCGAAATATTACTACCAAGCCGTTACGTACCACAAGGCTGTGCTGTAGGCGATGAGATTGATATTTTTCTCTATCTCGATTCTGATGATTTGTTGATTGCTACTACCGAAACGCCAAAAGCGATGGTCGGTGAATGTGCTTATCTTAAGGTGGTCGCCGTCAACCAAGTTGGCGCATTTTTAGATTGGGGTTTACCAAAAGAGTTATTAGTGCCTTTTGGCGAACAACAAAAACCGCTGGAAGTTGGCAAGTCATATGTGGTGTATCTTTATATTGATGATGCGTCACAACGGATTGCTGCGAGCACCCAAATTGATAAGTTTTTGCCTGATAATTCACTGTATTTCAAGGAGCAACAGCAGGTCGATTTAATGATTTATGGTCGGACTGATTTGGGTTACAAGGCGATAGTGAACGGTGTAGTGACGGGGCTGATTTTTAAGAGTGATGTTTATACGCCTTTGCAAAATGGACAGGTGATTAAAGGCTTCATCAAACAAGTCCGACCTGATAAAAAATTGGATTTGTATCTACAAATTGCTAACCGTGAAGCACTTGATACCTTGTCAGAACAAATTCTGGCTTTTCTTCAAAAAGAAGGCGGGCGCTCAACAATGACGGAAAAAAGTCCGCCAGAGTTAATTGCAAAACATTTTGACGCAAGTAAGTCGAGTTATAAAAAAGCCTTAGGCAAGTTATACAAAAAACGCCTGATCTTGATTGAAAAAACACATATTGAATTGGTGAAATAAGTGGCAGATATAAATTGGTACCCTGGACACATGCACAAGGCTAGTAAAGAAATGCGTCAAATCGTACCGCAAGTGGATCTCATTATCGAAGTGATCGATGCTCGTATTCCGTTTAGCAGTCAAAATCCGATGTTGGCAGAGATACGAGGAGATAAACCGTGTATTAAGGTGTTAAGTAAAAGTGATCTTGCTGATCCTGTTTTAACGAAACAATGGCAAGATTATTTTGAGCAAGAAAATAATGTTAAAACGATTGCTTTAAGTACCCAACAACCAGAAAAAATGCGTGATTTACTCGATTTATGTCACAAGATGGTGCCTATACAAGATAGCGCCAGTGGTGCCAATAGAGTGCAAGCAATGATTATGGGGATCCCTAATGTTGGGAAATCCAGCTTAATTAATATCTTAGCCGGAAAAATGATTGCCAAAACAGGCAATGAGCCAGCCGTGACAAAAATGCAACAACGGATCAAGCTGGAGCAAGGCATCGTATTATTAGATACGCCAGGTGTCTTGTGGCCTAAGCTAGAAAATAGGCATGGTGGTTATCGTTTAGCGATTACCGGTGCAATTAAAGAAACTGCGGTCAGTAACGATGATATTGCTATGTATGCAGTGGATTATTTCCGTGAACATTACCCAACATTATTAAGAGAGCGCTATCAGCTCGATGAATTACCTATTGATGAAATGTCATTATTAGGCCTGATCGGTATGAAGCGTGGTTGTTTACGGGCAGGAGGTATCGTTGATTTAGAGCGTGCGGCGAAGATTTTGTTAACTGAGTTTCGCGACGCCACCCTCGGGCTGATCAGCTTAGAAACGCCAGAGATGGTAGAAAAAGAACTGATCGAAATGCTGGCTATTCGGGAAGAAAAAGCGGCAAAAAAAGCGGTTCGTAAACAAAAAAAACATAGTTCACGTAACTAGTTATTTCTTTGGCTAGGTACAGATTATGATTATAAATCTTTCGCTTGAAGATTTAACGAGAATATTTGATTTTAATTATGTCTCTCGGGGAATAGATTATGCTAAAAATAGTATGGTGTTATCTTCGGAGGTTCATGATAAAAATCACAAAATAAATGCGACAGTACAAGGTAGTGAGCTTAATAAATATCACTGTGTCGTCACGTATAAGGAGGAAGCTCGTTATATCAGTGGCACATGTAGTTGCCCAGTAACCTTCAATTGCAAACATGTTGTGGCGGTGATTATTGATCACATGAATAAGCGGCATGTGTCCTCTTCGCCTCGTGATGTTCAGCCACAACGAAATCTTCCCTTAGATAATTGGCTACGACGCTTAAGCAAGCCCACTGCTGATACGTCTCATAAAAAAGAACACAAAGATAAATTACACTTTGTTTTTGATGTAACAACTGATGTACAACATGGCCGACATTTAACTGTGAGCGCCTTTAAAACACAGCGTCTCAAAAGTGGTTTGTGGAGCAAAGGTAGCAAGCTTAGTTTAAATTCAAGCTTCCAAGCATCGTATATCAGTCAGTCTGATATGGAATTATTACGGTTGATTGAAGCCGTCACGGACAGCCAAAATATTGCTGATTATCGACTTTTCGGTTCATCAGCAGTGTATGTCATGGAAAAAATTATGGCCACCGAGCGTAGTCATTGGCATGTATTGAATAACCCGCCATTACAACGTGGTGAAGCGCTAAGTGCCGAGCTTGATTGGCTGTTACAGGATGAGCTAGTTGAAGTAAGAGCTTTGAATCATCCTGAGCTGATATTGATGCCGCTTGACCCCTTGATGTATTTTGATAGCAAAAATAATTCGATTGGAATCCTAAACACTGAATTATCGAACGACGCTTGTTATGCCTTAGCAACCGCGCCAGCTATTCCTGCAGAGCAATGTAAGCAGGTTAAAAAAGCACTCAAACAGATTTTCCCCAAGAGTAATATTGCCGTGCCTACGATTGAAATACGCAAAGTAAAGTCTAAGATAAAACCAGTACCGTGTTTACGAGTGTATTCTGTAAAAGAAGATATTTCACTTCCTTTTATGATGTCTGCCGACTATGAAGACTATGCTGATCTCCATTTTGAGTATGATGGCATCGAGGTTTCGCCGCACGCCACGGATAAGGTGTTAAAACGCCAAGTTGATGGTCATCTTGAACAGATCACTCGTGATTTTAAATTAGAAAAATCGTGGATTGATGCCATATACCAAATAGGTTTAGAGCTTGAAGATATTATTGAGCAACCTAGTGAGTTTATGCGTTTGTATCATGTAGATTACGAACATGGCTGGTTAGATTTTGCCGATAAAGATGTACCAAAATTACGAGATGCAGGCTGGAAAGTGACGATTGATCCTTCATTTCGCTTTGATGTGGTTAATGCTGATGATTGGTATGCTGATTTACAAGATAGTAATGGTGGAGATTGGTTTAACCTTGAACTAGGCGTGAAAATAGAAGAGGAAATGATTAGTTTATTGCCAGTGTTAGTTGACTTTATTCAGCAACAAACACGCGGCAAAACATTAGAGACATTTTTAGCCAAGCCAGACAGCGAACCGTTTTTTATGACCTTAGATGATGGTCGAGTCATTCGGGTAGAACTGGGTAAAGTCCGGCATATTATTGAAACATTGGTTGAGCTATACGATCCTAATGCCTTAGACATTGAAGGTAAGTTAAGACTATCGCGTTATCAGGCCAATCAGCTTAACAGCTTGGGTGAAAGCAATATGCAATGGGCTGGCTCAGATGCACCACGCTTGTTTGCAGAGAAGTTGGCTGGATTTAAGGAAATTAGTCACGTTAGGGTACCGGAAACTCTTAAAGCATCGTTACGACCGTATCAACAGCAAGGCTTAGATTGGTTACAGTTCCTTCGAGAATATAAATTATCAGGCATTCTGGCCGATGAGATGGGCTTAGGTAAAACCGTACAAGCGATCGCCCATATCTTAAAAGAAAAAGAAGCGGGGCGTATGACCGATCCATGTTTGGTCGTCGCCACCACTTCCTTGATGGTCAACTGGGCTAATGAAGTCAGACAGTTCGGGCCATCACTTAAGGTGTTGATTTTACAAGGTGATGATCGCAAACATTATTTTGATACATTGGCTGATTATGATGTTGTTTTGACTACCTATCCACTATTACCGAGAGATAAGGACGTCTTATGTGCTCAACATTGGCATGTCGTGATTCTTGATGAAGCACAGCATATCAAAAATCCACGCTCAAAAGTCGCCGTTACAGCGCGTGAATTGAATTCGAACCATCGTCTGTGTTTGACGGGCACACCCATGGAAAATCATCTCGGTGAACTATGGTCGCAGTTTCATTTTTTAATGCCTGGTTTGTTGGGCGATGAAAAACAGTTCCGTAATTTATTCCGTAAGCCAATCGAATTGTTAGGTGATGATGCACGGCAACAACAGCTCAATAAACGCATTGCGCCGTTTATGCTTCGTCGTGAAAAATCATTAGTGGCAAAAGAGTTACCTGAAAAAACAGAAATTATCAGTTCCGTTGAATTGTCAGGTCAACAACGCCAATTGTACGAAACTATTCGGGTGACGATGAATGAAAAAGTGCGTCAGGAAATAGATAAAAAAGGCATTGCACGTAGTCAGATCATTATTTTGGATGCCTTACTTAAATTACGCCAAGTATGTTGTGATCCGCGTTTATTAAAATTCGATGCGGCTAAAAAAGTAAAAAACTCAGCCAAGCTTGAACAGTTAATGGAAATTTTGCCTGAAATGATCATTGAAGGGCGGCGGATTTTATTATTTTCCCAATTTACCAGCATGTTGCGGTTGATTGAAGAGGCATTAGTGGCACGGAAAATCGACTATGTAAAACTGACCGGTCAAACCAAAGATCGGACAACACCGATCAATCGTTTCCAGAATCAGGAAGTACCGTTGTTTTTAATCAGTTTGAAAGCGGGTGGAACGGGCTTAAATCTTACCGCGGCAGATACTGTTATTCATTATGATCCATGGTGGAATCCTGCGGTTGAGGCACAAGCTACTGATCGTGCTCATCGTATCGGTCAGAAAAATAAGGTATTTGTTTACAAATTAATTGTTGCTGGCACGGTAGAAGAAAAAATAAATGCACTGCAACAGAAAAAGAAGGCGCTGGCGGATGCTTTATTTGGCAGTGCTAAGCAAACTGACAAACTGACCGAGCAGGATATTCAAGCCTTGTTTGAACCTTTGAAGTAGAGGTCTTTGTATTCAGTAACTTTTCGCTAAGCCGGAATTAACATTGTCGGGAAAAGGGCGAGATACACTGAAAAAGTCATCTATTTTATATGTCGAGTTGGATGGCCATTAAATAGATAAATAGCGGGTCGCTGATAATTAATTACGCCAAAGAGAATGGGGTGTGATGTCGTCAATTGTCGGCGTTCCGGCTAAAGCCGTAGTGACCTCAAGTTCTTCTCGTAAGATACGCAACATATGACCCACACCTACGGCTAATGCATAGAGTTGGGGACGACCAATCAAAATTGCGTGACCACATCATTCATTAAGCTGGCTACGCGTTCTATTTTTCGTTCAAGCCATGTATGTACTGCAACAACAGGGATCGCAACAGTAAGACCAACAGCGGTGGTCAACAACGCTTGCCAAATACCGCCAGATAATACGGATAGATCAACTTGATTACCTGCGGCGGCCATTTGCTGAAAGGCCATGATCATGCCAATAACGGTACCTAACAGACCTAATAAGGGGCTTAAGGTCGCAATGACTTCAAGCGGATGGAGATAACTACGTAACTGTTCTAATTTGAGTGTGGCAACTCGGTTTAATTCTTCTTTTAATAAGGTTTTATCTACCGAGTTGTCCGTTAGGCCTCTCATGGCAACTAACGCCACTTTTTCTACACTGTATTTGCCGTTAAGAATTAAACTTGGCAGACGTAGTTTCACCCTTATGCCATAAAGAAAGGCTTTTATCGATTGAAGTCCGTCGCTCAGGTTTTAGTTTTGAAAACTGCCAAATCTTAATGAGCATAATGCTGACAGCAACTAATGATATCAGTAGCAATATCCACCGCTGATCGACATGGAGAGCGAAGCGAGGTCGATTAGTCGCCAGTAGGCAACGCGTTTTTGCATTTTCGTAATAGAGAGCGTTAGCGAACAGTGGAGAATAATGTTAGAAAAGGCTTTTTGTTGCCGTAGAGTCATTGT
>JAGXHJ010000044.1 GCA_024636315.1 Methylophaga sp. | reverse complement strand
TTCTACAGCAAAGGAATTTCGAGAGGCGATTGATAATTTCTTCATCAATACACTTCCAAGCCTGGCTAAAACGTTAGATGACAGAATTAATGATAATTTTCAGGTGCTAATTCCTGCAACTTGAAGTGGGATGGGTATATTGGTAAAAGAACTACTCTTACCCTACTGGTTCTACGAAGATATGTGAATAAATAAGCGAAGGGCATGGTGTCAGACTAAATTTTTGTTAGGCATTTGTATCGTCAGATATTTGTTTTGAAAGAACAACGGGAGTTACTTCAATATTTTTCCTAGATCTCACCCTAATATTCAACATTTCTACAGCGAATGAAAATGCCATTGCAAAGTAGATGTAGCTCTTTGGTACATGAACGCCAAAACCCTCCGCCATTAGCGTAAATCCAATTAACATTAGGAAAGACAACGATAGCATTTTAATCGTTGGATTATTATCCACAAAGTTACCAATTGATTCAGCGGCAACTAACATAACCCCAACGGAGATCACTACTGCTATCACCATAATACTTAGATGGTCGACTAATCCAACGGCAGTTATTACCGAATCGAGAGAGAAAACAATATCCAACACTGCAATTTGAACTAATACGGATAGAAAGCTAGAAATCTTTTTTAAGTCATTAGATTCAACTACAACTTCCAGACTGTTGTGTATTTCATGTGTTGACTTAGCAAGAAGAAAGAGCCCCCCTACTATCAAAATAACATCTCTCCCAGATACTTCATGGCCAACAAATGAGAAAAAGGGTTCAACTAAACCCATCACCCAAACAAGGCTGAAAAGTAACAATAGTCTACTTAACATGGCTAGCCCTAACCCGAGTTTTCTAGCCTTACTTCTTTGAGCTTCCGGTAATCTGCTAACAAGTATTGATATAAATATAATATTGTCTATTCCAAGCACAATTTCTAAGGCTATTAATGTTGCTAAAGCGACCCATGCTTCAGGATTCGCGACCCATTCAAACATATATTCCACCAATTTGTATCTAACGTGTTGTTATCGGGAAATAGCATTCCCTGTAAGCAGTTCAATAACCCTAAGATCAAGAATTTTTAGCTCAATTTCAGTCCAATTATTTTTCTAAGCCATATCGTGACTGATTAGATTTACGATTACAACAAGTTCTCGATTGCATTATGCTTTTTGTCACAATGCAAATATTGGCCTTCATACCCCCCGCCATTATCTGCCCCTTTATAAGGTTGAAACTAAACTGGACGCATTGCGTAAATAATCCTTGTCATGGTCGTTGGCGAAATATGGGCAAGGATTATCTGTAACATCTATATGTCACTATCAGTGGCATATGTTACTAGGAGCTCGTAGCAGATTTTTGTTTTTTTGCTTATTTAAAAGTATTAATCGAGCCTGACTATTGGTTGTATGCTTAATGACAGTGAACAATTCCAGTAGTTTTTTCCATAACGATAAAAACCTTCATCTAATTTCTCCTTTTGACTTCTTAGACTGCGCCATCTCAGACAACGCTTCTGTTATCACTCGGGCAGATGACTTCAAAAGGAGTACGGCCAAAAGTGACCCAATAATGATGTCTGGCAACCCTGAGCTGAACAACCAAACACCGACAGCAGCTAAGATGACAGAAAGATTTGTAGCAATATCATTTCGTGAACACTCGTAAACAGAGCTCATATTTATATCTTCATGCCGATGACGCCAAAGTAGATATAAACATAAACCGTTTGCTACAAGACCAGCCATACTAAAAATACTCATTACTTCGTATAACGGCAGAACTGGGGTCACGAGTCTGTAGATTACCTGAGCGATAACAAAGCAAGCGGCTAAAAAAATTAAGCCACCTTTGAATAGAGCAACTTGAGCCTTTTTATCTCTAGTTTTCGATACAACGAACAAGCTCAAACCATAAGTCAGTGCATCTCCTAGGTTGTCTAAGCCATCGGTAAGTAAGGCGGTAGACTTACCATAAAATGCTGCTGAAATTATAACAATGAACATAACAGCATTAATCCATAACACCTTGATAAGCGTGCTACGTTGCCTTTCTTGTAGCGCTTCGATAGCGCAATTATTGTCACAACAGGATGCCATATATTACTCCAGACCAATCTAACGATTTGCTCAACGGAAAATCAGGATCGTAGCGAGGATCGATGAGGTTACAAAATCAAACACTATAACCCTATTTATTCTCACACAAACTTAAACACTCGCAGCCAAAATTGCTACTACGAGAAAATGAACGTAGGTAACAGAAACAGTGGCTACTATGTATGGACTGGTTGAAATCACCCTTCGCTTAAAATCTCCCTTGCTAAACCCTAAACCTATACAACAGAAAGAAATTGGTAACAAAAGTAATGTCCATACTAGGTAACGTGGTTCAAATATTTTAAAATTATCGGCGCTTAGAAATATTAAAGTTAACAGTGAAGCGTAGACCACAAGTAGTATCGAATTTAAACCATTAGACACATTTAGGGCAAACATAGCAATTGAAAGAATGAGCAAAGCTAATCCACTAATTACCATGTAATTGTTATTCAAATTACTAACTAAAGTAAGTACTAAGCCTATGCCAAAAAGCAATATTGAAAGTTTATTAGAGACAGTGATTTTTTTAGCCTCCTTGATATTAGTCATCGCGCCATGGGCTAGCGAGTGGCTCACCGACAAAAACGCCTTCTCCGGGTTGTTGAACTGATTTCCAGTAGGCTTCAATTAAACTATCGCCCCCCATATAACTAGGGATTAGGATCTGGGCATTCGGAAATTTTTCTTGATAATTACACGGTTCAATAACCGCACCATAGCTACCGGTAACGCCCGCTTCCAACCAGCGATATACTTTCATTTGTCCCTTACTGCCAATACCAGCACCTCCAGAGGAAGTGAGATGGTCAGCAATTGCACCTGGTAGATAGCTGTTAGTGGCAATGTCTGGCACATGAGTTTGACCCGTTAGATAAAACATAATGTTTTGCTTATTTCTAACAGTAGTACCGTTTGGATTATAGCGATCATCAATATAATGCAGGCTAATCCCTTTTTTTTGTGGCCAAAGATCTGCAATAGATTCAAATGTTGACCAGCGGGTACTTCGAGCATTATCTTTCGTTCTAACCAAATAACCCTGACCGATAGGCTGACTATTATCAGCAGCTATTCCACGATCAATAAGTTGTTTGGCTTCATCAAACGTACGACCGCTCAACATCATGCTTAATCTTAAATCATCTTGCTGCCAAAGCATCTCTTTCGGCGCATTAAAAAAAAGATTATTCGCAGTGAGATGGCAACCTCTTGCCAATGTGGCGGTATGGCTACAGTATTTTTCATCGAAACCCAGCGTAAATGCACTGGTGATCGACATACAATCAACTTTGTAAGGCGCATGCCAAGTCAATAATAGTACTTTGATATTTTTGTTTAAATAAGGAGATATTTGTTGATGTATCGAAGCAAACTTCCTTCGGTTAATACTATCCGGACTGCCAATGATATCGACCGGCACCACCTGTGATAGTGGCACATGCCGGGAGTTGGCATAGTAGCCCGCTATTTTTTTCGATAGTACATCGTTTTTTTTATAAATAACCAACACATTATCGCCACCTAATGAAGGGGATGACGATTCGATTGCCCAAAGCAATGAGGGCATCAATAAATAAGTGAACAGTACGACGATTAGTCGGTATTTAATCATAAACGCTATTTATATATTGCCCTTGCTTCTAGATCAGCTCTCAGAATCGATCGCAGTATCTTCTGTAGACTCTGCTTCTAATTCTAATTTCGCCCGTTCGGCTTTACTAATGTATTTGGGCTTATTTTGTGGGGCCAATTTTGCCTTAGCCTTTTTAATACGAGCCTTTACTATCTCAATACCTTTTTGACGACGGTTCATTTATCTCTTCTCAACTTGTAAATACCTACATAATATCAGCTTCGAAACTAACGTAATATCATGTCCATGATAATTTGAATTGTGATGCTTTTTTAGCGATTTTATTATTCTTGAAGTGCCATGGCTGCCATTTTCATCGTGCTTTCAAATGATTCTGCACCCGCAATAAATAAACCGTTATGGCAGAACATAGCATCATCAATACCAGTGACTTCTTTCAGCGCGTTATCAGATAAGCCCGCCCATTGTTTAGGTAGCGATTTTCTATCTTCGAACGAACCAGGTTCAACAGGTACTGTTTGAATTCTCCATTGGCCAGTCTGAGATGGATAAATGACATATAAAGCCGCTTCAGATAAGGCGTGAACCGTTCTTTTCCACGGCGTATATTTTTCTAATACAATCACTCTTGGATCTTCTGCATTATCAATCGCTTTAGCCACAATTGCTTTGGCACTAATGCCGCCGTTAGCAGAAGCAATGAAACGTGTTAAAACACGCGATGCAAATTCAACGGCTTCATCAAAACAGGTATCAAAGTGACTCTCTTCTTGCCACGTTGGGTTAAACATTGAAATAGTTTGGCTAAGGCTAATGCCTTGAGAAACACCTTCGACATGACCACAATCAATAGCATCAATCGTTGATACTAAACCCGCGTCTACTGCATTAGCTATGTCTTGGTTACCTCGGCATATTTCTAAGCCATATTTCTGCCAAATCAAACCAAATGAAGAATACGGAATACCATTTTCACGCCCACCAGCACCACCACGTTGATGATGATCAAAACGCCCTGCCTCTGGGTCATATTCACCACCGACATCAATCACAATATCTGCTTTGCCGATAATCTCTAAATCTCGTGTGCGTATCAGTTTAAAAGAAGGGAAAAGATTCTTAAGTGCAGCGACACTGAAAACATCATCTGCATGAAAATTACCGTTGTGCGTTGCTATCGTTATATCAGTCATTTATTTGGTGTCATTTTAGAAAGGAATATGAGGTGTTGCTAGTTAACGTTACTCTTTTAGAAATAGTTAATTAGCAAGAATTGTATGGTAGATTTTATACGGAGACAGCTAACAAAAGTGGCTTGTTTTTAATCTAATAAGCATCAAATATACAGCAATTGATAGCGAGACCACTAACTGTTTAACTACCTAATATTTAGTGGGGATCGATCAGTGTCGGTCCCCACGGCTACTAAGCTTAGTGACAGTGAACAATTCCAGTAGCTTTTTCCATATGGCAACACAGACCTAGAGGTGAACTTTTACGACAACCACCACCACGAGCTAAAGCCATACTGCTAGCGGTCACGAGTAATATTGCAACGATAAAAACCTCCATAACATTTCTCCTTAGATATCTATCCTTTTGCAGCTTTTAGTATTTTAAAATATCAATCGTGCCTGACCCGTGCTGTTCCGACTGCTTGGACTGGTTAAGCCTAGCTACTAAGCCAGTATTTTTAGAGCAATGTAGGGAACTAAATTAAAAACGAAAATAAGGAGTTTGTAGTTCGCCAAATATTTAAAGTAAATTATTTTCAATTCGCCTTCATTTACACTAAACATCTTTCCATGAATTACGCTTACGGTCTCTTTCATTACAACAAGGATTAATGAAATAAGAAGCAATAATCCAATATTTACAACAGACATCCAGCCAAAAAAACCTATTAATTGCTCCATATTATTCATGCCATTTCTCTCCAATTATAAGTGGATTAAAAACTGCCTAAGCGAACTATTCTTTAACCCATTCCCAAGCATCTTGTAAGCGATTTAATTCAAAATGCTTTTCACTTACACCCACTAACTTTCCAAACGGACTGTCTGCAGCCACTAGCCATCCCAACACTTTACTTTCAGAAACAATAGCGAGTTTATTCATGTTTTTCAAGTGTTTGAACGTCCACTTTAGGTCTTCATAGGCGACGTCAATACCAAAGTTTATTTTCCCATCCAACACTACTAATATATTGATGTTGTCATATTCTTCAATCAGTTCATTGAATATCCCTATCCATTGATTCTCTTGTTCAAGATCTATTTTCCCTGAGACTTCGATGCCAATTGTAGCGCCTTCACTTCCTGGTAATTTTCTTATCATCGTTTTATCCTCTCATTCATGGTAAATTTTTAGCTAAATCATCAGTTGCCGCTGAACGGCGAGCGTTAACGAGTCCAGTGCCGCCTAAGCTTTATACCGAAACGCCGCAGAGTAAATATCAATTCTTAATATGCCTGCCGTCATTTAAGCTGTCTGACCCTAGATGGCTTCATCTATTCTATTTAGACACCGCCCTCTTGGCTCATCTCCCTCATAGAGCACTACATCTGAATGTAGAAACTGGGCAGCCTCTGCTGAGTCCTTCACTTTGATAGCACTACGTTCTAACATTTCTGATTCAAACGCAGTTAACACACTTTCCCTCACCCCAACATCCCTCCATTGAGATAAGGGTCTGCATCCTATTGATATCCCCCGAGCCAGCGCCAACGCATCTAGTAGAGCTTGATTAGCACCCTGTCCTTTGAATGGACTCATCGGGTGAGCCGCATCACCGATCAACGTTACTTTAGCCCCTTTTTCTAACAATTGTGAAGTGAGTAATGCTCGATCATAGACAGGATAACCAGATACCTGCGCTTGCTGAGTTGCCGCTAAAATCTGAGGAATGGGATCGTGCCATTGCGTTCTACGGCATGCTTCATCTTTTAGTGCTTGAGCGCCTTGTTCACTCAAGGCCTTAGCTTCCTCTTCTGGCATTGGGAAACTGAGCTGCCACATCACCGAGTCTGACGCATAAGGCATCATGTAGATCCGCTCATTGCCGTTGGCGGTTTGAAATACCGTCGCTGAATCCAGCAACTCACTTTCAATACCGTCGAGATCAGCCAAAGGACAAATACCCAAAATCACAATACAACCTAGGTAACGCAAAGGAGTGACATCCTCGCCAATCAGCAAGCTTCGCACCGCACTACGAATACCATCTGCGCCCACCACAAGATCTGCTTTGGCGTGTTTCAACTCACCATTTACTTCAAAGATCAGGTCAACACCGTCAGCCTCACATTCCTTAAAATCGACTAACTGATGATTCCACTGTATCGCATCATGCCCACCGAGTTGTTCAAGTAGCGCTAAACGTAAAGACTGCCGAGAAATATGCACATTGGTACGCTTCGGAGCTTTTTTTTCACCGGAATGCATCCACTTTCTCATTCCCCATTCACCGACCACTTTTCCTGCTGGCGTATGAACCACATGTCTTGTGGAAACCACCCCATCTGCTAAAGATAAAAGACCTAATCCCTCGATCGCTCTAGTCGCTTGTTGCAACGTCAGGCCATAGCCCTGAGCTCGGGCATCGAAACCACTATCACGCTCATAAAGCGTAAAAGGAATCCCACGGTGCAAGCAAGCCACAGCCAGAGCAACGCCGCCGATACCACCACCAATAATAGCAACGTGAGGGAAGTTTTCTGTATCAGCTACAGGATGACTAGCAGCAGGAAGTAAGCCAGAGCCAGCACAATTCAAGCATAATTCGAGGTGACGATTAGGAGGAACAGGGGACGAGCCTTCACCATTATTTTTTTCAAATTCATCCAGTTCCCTCTGGAACTTCAGTCGCACTGCCTTACGGAGTCGCCTGCTTGTTCTGCCAAGGCCCCGACATTTCCGACAAATAGTCCAACTACCCGCTTCATTTTCCACTTTTTTCACTTCTTATTTATTTAAGCTAATTATGACTTCCCTTCTATAAAGGAAATAGTAGTCGATACAACGGATGAGAGCATAATAGTAAAATGCTGATAATGTATTTGATGTTAATTCCGTCGAGGATCCATGGGCTATAGTAGTAGCCACAGTCGTAGGTAAATATTATAGTGCTATTTTAACGCTAAAGGCCAAACCTTATAAGTAGTTACCTTCTTTACAATTAACATAAAAAGCGTAGGCTTAATAAAGTTATCAAAGAGTTACGTAGTGTTAACTTAGTTAAGGTTCACATCTGTTTTAAGCAACATTATCACGGAGCATCACCATGGATACATCTCTGCATACTATGCCTAACCTGTTCTTACAGCTTGGTTTAGACAATGATGAACAGGCTATGTCTGACTTTATTCTTCATAATCAGCTTTTTGATAATGAGCCTTTGCAAAATGCTCATATTTGGACGCCAGCACAAGCGGCTTTTATTGAAGAATGTTTGGCTGAAGACTCGGATTGGGCAGAAGTCGTTGATCAATTAAATGTGCAACTGCATGGTTAATCAACAATATCATCAAGCCATGTTTTAGTATTTTAAAATATCAATCGAGTCTAACCCTGACCAATCCCCACGAAATAAATAATAAAAACAATGTGTTAATATAAAAATAAAGGGAACTTTCACAGCGTTTGATGATCTGATCAGTTACCAGACATCACACACCAGGAAACGCCGTGAAAGTAGCCTCTATTT
>JAGXHJ010000002.1 GCA_024636315.1 Methylophaga sp. | reverse complement strand
TAAGCTTGATCCTTATATCAATGTTGACCCTGGGACGATGAGCCCTTTGCAACATGGTGAGGTATTTGTTACCAATGATGGTGCGGAAACGGACTTAGATCTTGGTCACTACGAGCGTTATATTGATGCCAATATGACTAAGGCGAATAATCACACTACGGGTCAAATTTACGAAAATGTTATTCGTAAAGAGCGCCGTGGTGAATATTTGGGCAATACGGTTCAGGTTATACCCCATATTACGGATGAAATTCAGCGCTGCATTTATGAAGGTGCAGGCGATGCCGATGTTGCCTTAATTGAAATTGGTGGCACGGTAGGCGATATTGAATCATTACCTTTCCTTGAAGCTATTCGTCAGATGGGCACCAAACTTGGTCGTGATAATGCCTTGTTTATTCACTTGACCTTAGTGCCATATATACCGTCTGCTGGTGAAATTAAAACAAAACCGACTCAGCATTCAGTAAAAGAATTGCGCACGATTGGTATTCAACCTGATATTTTGCTTTGTCGTATGGATAGACCGTTACCTGAAGCTGAACGTCGTAAGATTTCTTTATTCACCAATGTGCCAGAAAAATCAGTTATTGCTTCGGTAGATGTTGATAGTATTTATAAAATCCCATTAGGTCTTCATGCACAAGGTTTGGATGATATTGTTGTTAAACAATTACATTTAGATGCCAAACCCGCAGATTTAAGCCAGTGGCAAACCGTTGCTGACAATATTGATCATCAAGATAGCGAAGTTAATATCGCGATGGTAGGTAAATATATGGATCTGACGGAGGCCTACAAGTCTTTATCAGAATCATTGATCCATGCCGGTATTCACACGCGTACTAAAGTAAAAGTACATTATGTAGATTCAGATGTTATTGAAAAAGAAGGCCCCGCATCTATCGCTAATGTCGATGCGATTTTAGTGCCTGGTGGTTTTGGTGAGCGTGGCGTAGAAGGTATGATTTTGACGGCACAATATGCTCGTGAAAATAACATTCCATATTTAGGTATATGTTTGGGTATGCAAGTTGCGGTAATTGAATATGCCCGTAACAAAGCAGGGCTAAAAGGTGCTTATAGTACGGAATTTGACCTTAATACTCCGCACCCAATCATTGGTTTGATCACTGAATGGCAAAAAGAAGATGGTAGCGTTGAGCAACGTGATCATGATTCTGATTTGGGCGGCACTATGCGTTTAGGTGCCTATCCTTGTGTGTTAAAAGAAGGTAGTTTGGCACAACAAATCTACGGCGCTAGTGAAGTGAGTGAACGTCATCGTCATCGCTACGAATTCAATAATAACTATAAACAAATATTAGAAGAAGCAGGTTTACGTTTTTCTGGCATGTCCACAGATCAAAACTTGGTGGAAATGATTGAAATTCCTGGTCACCCATGGTTTGTCGCCTGTCAGTCTCACCCAGAATTCACTTCAACACCACGACATGGTCATCCATTGTTTGATGGTTTTATCAATGCAGCCAAAAAAAATAAAGCTGCCCACAATAATGAAGACGGAGAAAAATAATGGAATTATGTGGGAAAGAAGTCGGTGGTAAACAACCACTATTTTTGATCGCAGGTACCTGTGTTATCGAAAGTGAACAAATGACAATGGACGTAGCAGGTCGTTTAAAAGAAATGACCGATCGCCTAGGCATTCATTTTGTTTACAAATCGTCGTTTGATAAAGCGAATAGAACATCTGTAAATAGTTATCGTGGACCTGGCATTGACAAAGGCTTGGCCATTTTAGAAAAAGTGAAAAAAGAATATGGTGTTCCTGTACTGACAGATGTACACGAATACTCGCCATTAGCTGAAGTAGCTAGTGTGGTTGATATCTTACAAACACCTGCGTTTCTATGTCGCCAAACGAGTTTTATTTTAGATGTTTGTAGCCAAGGCTTGCCGGTTAATATCAAAAAAGGTCAATTTCTTGCGCCTTGGGATATGAAACATGTTGCTGAGAAAGCAAAATCAACGGGCAATAATCAAATCATGTTGTGTGACCGAGGCACTTCATTTGGTTATAACACGCTGATTTCAGACATGCGTGGTTTGCCATTGATGCGTGCAATGGATTGTCCTGTCGTATTTGATGCAACCCATTCTGTACAACAACCAGGCGGCATGGGTGGCTCATCTGGCGGTCAACGCGAATTTGTACCTGTATTAGCACGAGCGGCAGTAGCCGTTGGTGTGGCTGGAGTATTTATGGAAACGCATCCCGAACCAGAAAAAGCCTTAAGTGATGGTGCTAATTCATGGCCTTTACATAAGATGGAAGCCTTACTTGAAACCTTATTGGCGATTGATAGTACTGTTAAAAAACACGATTTTATTGAAGATTCATTAATCGGTTAACAAACTAAAAATAGTAGTGCGACGTTAAAATATAAATATAAATTTTTGTATAAGTTCTAATCTATTCATTGGAGAGTACCTTGAGTAAAATTATTGATATCCGTGGTCGTGAGATTTTAGACTCTCGTGGCAATCCGACCGTTGAAGCTGACGTGATTCTGGAAAATGGTGTAATTGGTCGTGCTGCCGTACCGTCTGGCGCATCAACAGGACAACGTGAAGCCGTTGAGCTACGTGATGGTGATAAAGCACGTTATTTAGGTAAAGGTGTACTAAAGGCCGTTGCTGCGGTCAATGGTGAGTTGCGTGATGCGATTATTGGGATGGATGCAACTGATCAGCAAGGTATTGATGCAAAATTAATCGCTATTGATGGCACGGCAAACAAAGCACGATTAGGCGCCAATGCTTTATTAGCGATCTCTATGGCTACGGCGCGAGCGGCCGCTAATGATGCAGGTTTGCCTTTATACCGTTACCTTGGCGGTGCTACTGCGACGACGATGCCTGTACCAATGATGAATATTATCAATGGTGGTTCACATGCCAATAATAGTGTGGATCTACAAGAATTTATGATCTTACCGGTTGGTGCACCGAGTATTACTGAAGCGGTACGTTATGGTGCTGAAGTATTCCATGCTTTGCAAAAAGTATTAAGTGACCGTGGTTTAAATACTGCTGTGGGTGATGAAGGTGGTTTTGCACCTGACTTGTCATCTAATGAAGCGGCGATAGAAGTTATCCTTGAAGCAATTGCTAATGCTGGTTATGAAGCTGGCAAGGACATTATGCTGGGTATTGATGCGGCGAGTTCTGAGTTCTATCACAATGGTCAGTATGTCTTAGCCTCTGAAGGCCGTTCATTAAGTTCCGCTGAATTAGTTGATATGTTCGAATCTTGGGTCAATAAGTATCCAATCATCAGCATTGAAGATGGTATGGATGAAAATGATTGGGATGGTTGGAAATTACTAACTGACCGTATTGGTGACCGTGTCCAACTTGTTGGTGATGATTTATTTGTAACTAATACTGCTATTTTAGAGCAAGGTATCGCTAAAGGTGTGGCTAACTCAATTTTGATTAAAGTAAATCAAATCGGCACATTGACGGAAACATTAGCTGCTATCGATATGGCTAAAAAAGCCGGTTATACGGCTGTGATGTCACACCGTAGTGGCGAAACTGAAGATACGACTATTGCCGATCTTGCTGTTGCGACTAATGTAGGTCAAATCAAAACAGGTTCATTATCTCGCTCAGATCGGGTTGCTAAATATAATCAATTGATTCGCATTGAAGCTGAATTGGCTGATGTAGCAACTTATCCGGGTTTGAACGCATTTAACTAAGCGTGCAACCATGAAAGCGGTCATGATTTTGCTGACAGTGATTTTAGTTTTATTGCAATATCGTTTGTGGTTTACGCATGATGGTTTACCTGCCGTTTTATATTTGCATCGCCAAGTTGAAATTCAACGGCAGGATAATGATGTGCTGGAAGAACGAAATAAGATGTTGGCGGCCGATGTGCATGATCTAAAAAGCGGTTTGGATGCTCTGGAAGAACGTGCTCGAAATGATATGGGTATGATTAAACCAGGTGAGACATTCTTGCAGATTATCGAAGAAACTGCAGGTGAATAGTGAGCAGGTGTGGGCGATTGTGCCTGCAGCTGGGATCGGAGCAAGGATGCTCGCAGATCGCCCTAAGCAATATTTAGTACTTGATGACAAAACAGTCATTGAACATACCTTACATCGCTTAGCATCACATCCACGAATTACCGGGCTTATTGTTGCTCTCGCAGAGCATGACCCGTACTGGCCGACCTTAACATTGCCACTCAATTGTCCTGTCCACGTTATTAGCGGTGGTAAGGAACGTGCTGATTCTGTTTTTAATGCCTTGCAACATTTATCATCTCTTGGTGATGCTGATCCTTGGGTATTGGTACATGATGCAGCGCGACCTTGTTTGCGTCATCAGGATATTGATCAAATGTTACTGAAACTGATGTCTCATAAAGTCGGTGGGATTTTAGGTATTCCAGTTAATGACACTGTTAAGCGCGTCAATGCACTTGATGAAGTAACCGACACGGTCTGTCGACAAGGGTTATGGCGAGCATCTACACCTCAAATGTTTCGTTTACAGGCATTAAAATCGGCATTGGACATTGCTAAACAACAACAATTAATCGTGACTGATGAAGCCAGTGCTATGGAATTGGCCGGCCTGAAACCGATGATGGTCGAAGGGCATTCCGATAATATTAAAATTACCGTGCCACAAGATTTGGCGTTGGCGAGTTTATTTCTACAACTTCAAAATAGAGAAATGTGATGAGAATCGGCCACGGTTATGATGTCCACAAATTTGCTGAAAATAGACCACTAATTATTGGTGGCGAAACGATTCCGCACAGCCACGGTTTAGAAGCCCATTCTGATGGTGACGTTTTAATTCATGCTATTTGTGATGCCTTATTAGGCGCCGCTGGTTTGTGGGATATTGGCCATCATTTTCCTGATAGCGATGCCCGCTTTAAGAATATTGATAGCCGAGAATTATTACGACGCATCATCAGTGATTTGGCTGATCTCGGCTGGCAAGTCAGTAATATCGACAGTACTGTAGTGGCGCAAGCACCCAAATTAGCGCCATTTATTCCTGCAATGCGTGACAAATTGGCTATGGATTTAGCGGTCGATGTTGATGCGGTAAATGTTAAAGCAACCACTACTGAAAAGCTGGGTTTTGCTGGTAGGCAAGAAGGCATCGCCGCCCATGCTGTAGTACTCATTAAGAAAAAAGACTAAATGTGAAAAATTTCGACTTTGCTGTTTTTCCGCATATTAATCCTGAAGCCTTATCCTGCTCGGCGGTGATTCGTAGTCAACGTGAATTTTTCCAAGTAGATGAAAAACTGCCCTTTGAACCTGAGGGTAGTGGCGGCCACGTTTGGTTAAAAATTCAAAAACGGGGCATTAATACTGATTGGCTAGCCCTTGAACTGGCAAAATTTGCTGGAGTACACCAAGTGGCAGTTGGCTTTGCTGGCCTCAAAGATCGTCATGCTGTAACAAGACAATGGTTTAGCATTAATTTAGAAGGTTTCGCAGAACCTGATTGGTCGACATTTGAAACGGAAGATATTCAGATTATCGAACAAACTCGTCATGGTAAAAAACTAAAACGAGGCGTATTAGCTGGCAATACGTTCAAATTACGTTTGACGGATCTGCAAGGTGATAAAGCAGTATGGGAATCTTCACTGAACAAAATCAAACAACAGGGTGTACCTAATTATTTTGCCGAGCAACGATTTGGTCATCAGGCCGGTAATCTCTATCGTGTAGAGCATTGGTTTTCTACCGGTAAAGCACCACGCAAACGTAATCAAAAAAGTATCTATTTATCAGCCGCCCGATCATGGTTGTTTAACCTTGTGCTGGCAGAACGAATTAGTTTGGGGCAATGGGATCAAGCACTGTTAGGCGATATCATGTTATTGGCAGGTACTAAAGCCAGTTCATTTGTAGTTAATGACGTTGATGAAACCTTACAAAAACGCTTAGCAACTATGGATGTTCATCCCACAGGTCCACTATGGGGACGAGGTAATCTTCTTGTCCATGCCGATAGTTTAGCTTTGGAACTAGCTGTTTTGGCAGACTGGGAAAGTTGGCAACAAGGTTTGGAAAAAGCGGGGATGAGCCAAGAACGTCGATCTTTGCGTTTATATCCTGCTGATTTTAACTGGCAGTTTATGGCTGATAATCAGTTAGAATTAGAATTCTTTTTGCCTGCGGGAAGTTATGCTACAGCAGTCATGCGAGAGTTAGCCGTGATTAGTGATGCACAACATCGGAACTATGATGTTACGGAAACTATCTCAGATAATGAGCTCCCACAACATAAGGTTATGCGTCATGTTGAGATTTAAACAGATATTATGTTTGTTATGTTTGCTACCAACAATGGTATTTGCCCAGACATGGCAGGCACAAAGCACCGATACGCAAATGGCAGTACTTGAGTTATTTACATCGGAAGGCTGTGGTTTATGTCCTGCTGCTGATCGCTTTGTGAACAAACTCCCTGAGCAAGGCATTACGGATGAAGAGCTGATCGTTTTGGGGTTCCATATTGATTATCTCGATGACAAAAAAGGCTGGGTTGACCGTTTTGCCAGTCCCGTCTTTTCAGATAGACAGCGTCAATTGGCACGACTAAATTTATTTCAATCGGTTTATACGCCTGAGTTTGTGATCAGTGGTGAAGTTATTCATAACTGGGAAAAGTATGCCAAGGATGTTATCAAGGCCGTCAAAGGTTTTTCACCGGAAGCCGCTATTACTTTAAGTGTCACTGAAGACGCTAAAAATCTAGCGATTAAAGCGACTATCAAGGTTGAAGGATCTGAAAATCGTCAATACTCCGTCCTATATCTTGCTGTAACCGAAGATGACATTATTAGTAAAGTTAGTGGTGGTGATAATGCAGGTACCACTTTTCATCATCAGCATTTAGTCAGAAAATGGCTAGGGCCTTTTGAGTTAAATCGTCAGGGTGAAACGGATGTTTTGAATGAAATAAAACTGGATGAAGCTTGGAACCAAAATAAACTTAAAATTGTAGCCCTAGTTCAAAACCTTGATGATGGTTTTGTTTTACAAGGTTTATCCTTACCGTTAACCAATTAAAGAATAAGTATATAAATGGAATATTTACCGCTATTTGTTGATCTAAAAGATCGAAAATGTATTGTTGTCGGTGGTGGCGAAATTGCTGCTCGTAAAGCCGGATTATTAAGAAAAGCTAACGCAGTGGTATCTATCATCGCTCCTGAGATATCATCGTCAACTCAAGCAATGATTGATGCGGGTGAGGTGTCTTGGTTAAACACCATATTCGATGCCGAGCTATTATCTGATCAGTTTCTTGTGATAGCGGCGACCGATGATGAGGTGGTAAATCGAGATGTTTATCATCACGCTAAAGCAAAAAATATATTAGTCAATGTGGCTGATTGTCCTGAGCTATGTGATTTTATCTTACCTTCTATTCTCGACCGTTCACCGATTGTGGTGGCTATATCAAGTGGTGGAAAATCGCCTATCTTGGCACGACAATTACGGGCAAGATTGGAAACCTTAATTCCGCCGAGTTATGGGCGATTAGCAACCTTAGTTGGCCGTTATCGCGATGTCGTTAAAAATAGGTTGTCGACATTAGCGATGCGACGCCGTTTTTGGGAAACGGTATTACAGGGCAAAGTGGCAAATCATGTATTAGCGGGGAGAGATGAGCTAGGCGAACAAACATTAAACGAGCTACTTGATAATGTTGACCATGCTGAACTAAAACAAGGCGAGGTCTATTTAGTGGGTGCTGGACCAGGTGATCCGGAATTACTTACTTTCAAAGCCTTACGTTTGATGCAACAAGCTGATGTCGTGTTTTATGATCGCTTAGTGAGCAAGGAAGTACTAGATTTAGTACGTCGTGAAGCTGAACTCATTTATGTGGGTAAGCAACGAGCTTGGCATGCTGTCCGTCAAGATGCCATTAATCAGTTATTGTTAGAGCACGCTCAACAAGGCAAACGAGTATTACGCTTAAAAGGTGGTGATCCCTTTATCTTTGGCCGTGGTGGTGAAGAGATAGCGACACTTGCTGCTGCCAAGATACCTTTTCAAGTTGTGCCAGGAATCACTGCCGCTTCTGGTTGTGCATCTTATGCCGGTATTCCACTTACGCATCGTGATTATTCACAAAGTTGTATTTTTGTAACGGGACAATTGAAAGAAGGCGAATTAGATTTGAATTGGTCGGCTTTAGTGCAACCGAGACAAACGGTAGTGGTGTATATGGGCTTAGCAGGATTACCCACATTAAGCCAGCAATTATTGAAACATGGTTTGCCAGCAGATACGCCTGCCGCTTTAATTCAGCAAGGTACGACCGAGCATCAAAAAGTGTGGATCAGCACTATTGCCGATTTACCTGCGGTTGCAGAACGAGAACAACCTATCGCGCCGACATTGGTGATTATCGGTCATGTTGTTACCCTGCACAAAAGCCTTGCTTGGTTTTAATTGGTTATATGAAACCAGACTAGATGGTTGATATCAGCCAATCGGTCGAGTTCCCTGAAAGCTATTTATTTTAACTGGCTGATACTTAAGGCGAAGTATTTCTGGCACCAAACCTGCTATTAGTATTTTTTACAATAATAAATATAAGAGAGAATAATGGAAATTATGCACATGCCATCTAAACGCAAAGCTATATATCTGATGCTGGCATCAACCATGATGACAGGCGTTGCTTTTGCAGCTGAAGACAGCGTTGAATTAAGCGATATTCAAGTTATAGGAATAACGCCATTACATGGTGTCGGTTTACCTGCAGATCAAATTGCTAGTAACATCCAATCAGCTACATCTGAAGATATAGATAAAAGTCAGAGCTTAGATATGACTGACTTTATGAATAAAACATTAGGTAGTGTGAGTATTAATGCGGCTCAAAATAATCCATTTCAGCCTGATCTACAATTTCGAGGCTTTACAGCATCGCCACTTGTTGGGGTAGCACAAGGCTTATCTGTATATCAGGATGGTGTTCGAGTAAATGAGCCATTTGGTGATACGGTTAACTTTGAGTTAATACCTGAATCAGCAATTGCAAGTATGAACTTGATGCCTGGCTCTAACCCATTATTTGGGTTAAATACTTTGGGGGGGGCACTTTCAATCCAAACTAAAAATGGTTTTACTCATGAAGGTCATAGCCTTGAAGCCTATACTGGATCTTTTGGGCGTAAATCGGCCACGATTGAAAGTGGTGGCAATGATGGCACTTTTGGTTATTTCATGACCGGCGCACATACCGAAGAGGACGGCTGGCGTGACCAGTCACCATCGGATGTTGATCAATTATTTGCGAATGTGAGTTACCGTAATGAAAATAGCACATTAGATTTAGCTGTAACGGCTGTTGATAGTGACTTAAATGGTAATGGGCCATCGCCAATTGAGTTATCACAAATGAATCGTGAAGCTGTCTTCACTTATCCAGATAATACTCAGAATGCATTACGAATGTTTTCACTAAACGGTTCTCATTGGTTATCTGATTCGGTAATGCTTTCTGCTAATACCTATTTTCGTAACAACGATCGAACAACATTTAATGGCGATGGTGCCGAGTTTGATTTTGATGGCGGAAACTTCTTAGTTGAAGAGGGTGACACTGACCGAGTCGAAGATATCAATGGTGATGATATTTCACAATCGCAATTAGGTGGAGCTGATGGCGATGACCTCGCACTCAATAATACCAGCTCAACGAAGCAAGATAGTTATGGTTTTGGTTTGCAATCTACATTCTTGAATGATTTGTTTGACCGTGAAAATCAACTAATTGTAGGTGTTAGCTACGATAAATCAGATATGAAATATAAGGCTCAAAGTGAAATTGCCGTTTTTACAGAAGATCGAGGTACGTCAGGCTTTGGTATTATTAATGGCGAGTCAGTTGTTGATGCAAAAATAGGTAGCGACACTATAGGTTTATATTTCACAGATACCTTATCAGTCACAGAACAGCTAGCGTTAACACTGTCTGGTCGTTACAACCGTACTCAAATTGATATCGCAGGTACCAGCAGAAATGGCGATACTCTGTTAAATGAAACAGGTGAAACCCATCAATTTAGTCGTTTTAATCCTGCTGTAGGATTAACCTATAAAGTCAATGAAACACTAGGTGTATACACTAGTTATGGTGAATCATCACGGGCACCGACACCATCAGAATTAGCGTGTTCAAATAAAGATGATCCATGTGCACTACCCAACTCTTTTTTGAGCGATCCACCACTTGATCAAGTGGTATCTAAGTCATGGGAAGCAGGATTACGAGGTCAATTTAATACTGTTAATTGGACTGCAGGAGTTTTCCATACCATTAATAATGATGACATTATCTTTATTCCGGTCGATGAAGGCATCGCAGGTAATTTAAATAATGGTTACTTTGATAATGTCGGCGAAACCAAACGACAAGGTGTTGAGCTTGGTCTTTCAGGCGCTTTAGCTAATGATAGATTAAATTGGTTTACCAATTACTCTTATGTTGATGCGACTTTTGAAAGTAGCTTTGATGTCTATAACGCCAATAACCCAGCAGGTGACACCACGACGGTCCAAGCTGGCGATAGCATGCCTAGCATCCCTAAACATAATATTAAATTGGGTATGGACTACGCGTTTAATCAAGCATTTACCTTAGGATTTGATGCTTCTTACCACTCGAAACAATATTATCGTGGTGACGAAACCAACAATAATGATCAGTTGAGTGGTTATAGTTTGGTTAATCTACACGGTAGCTATAACCTGACTAAAAATGTTGAGTTTTTTGCTAAGGTAGATAATTTGTTCGATAGTAAGTATGAAACATTTGGTTTGTATGGCGAGCCTGATGAAGCACCAGGCTTAGATGCTTTAACTAACAATCGTTTTGTTGGCGCCGGTGCTCCACGTGCTGGCTGGATTGGTATTAAGGTTTCAATGTAATTTAAGTTTTCAGCTAAATTAACCGTGGTGCTAGTAATAGCATCACGGTTTTTTTTGCCTGAAACTTTTATTTTGACGAGTTAGGAGCTTTTTGAGTTACTCAGATTAGTTAAACAAATCTCATTGATAGATCAATCGCCCGAATATCTTTGGTGATAGCGCCAATGGATATACGATCAATACCCGTTTCAGCAATGGCACGAACATTATTTAGCGTGATCCCGCCAGAGGCTTCTAATTTTGCCCGTCCTTGATTGAGCGCTACTGCTTTTGTTAATGCAGGAATATCGAAGTTATCAAGCAGAATAATATCAGCTTGTGCCATTAAGGCTTGTTCAAATTCATCAATATTTTCGACTTCAACTTCGATGGCAATACCTTGATGCAAGTGGCGTGCTTGTTCTACGGCTACTGCAATAGAGCCTGCGGCATTGATATGATTTTCTTTGATTAAAATACCATCATACAAACCCACCCGATGGTTATGTCCACCACCACAGCGAACGGCATATTTTTGTGCTAATCGTAAGCCAGGAATGGTTTTACGTGTATCTAATATCTGCACGGTTAAGCCTATAACTTGATCTACATATTGCCTTGCTAACGTAGCGGTAGCCGAAAATGTCTGGACGAAGTTCATTGCCGTACGCTCCCCCGTGAGCAAGGTTCTGGCTGGGCCATGCAAAGTACAGATAACATCATTCGCTTGCATCTGTTCACCATCATTAAAAGACCAGTCAATAGTGATAGTTGGATCTAATTGTTTAAATACTTGTTCCAGCCAAGCTTGCCCACACAAAGTCGCATTTTCACGTGTAATAATCGATGCATTAGCTAATGTATTGATCGGGATCAAGTCTGCCGTTAAATCCTGTTGACCGACATCCTCCAGCAGTGCTAACTTGGCTTGAGCATAAATAAATTCATCAGGTATAGTGTTTTCGATTGTCATCAGCGAGGCTTCTTCAAATAAATATCAAAGGTTATAAGGGTAACGGGTGAGGGCACAATTTTCTATCTTTTTAAGCTATTTTCTAAGTAGTGCTCGTGATCTCGCTCCTATTATCGCGGTTATCGCTTTCTTTCAGTTAGTCGTTTTACAGCAACCTATTCCTAACCTCGGTGAGATATTGGGTGGCGTGTTGTTGGTAGTGCTGGGTTTAACCTTCTTTATCCGTGGTTTAGAAATGGGTCTATTCCCCATCGGCGAAAGTATGGCGTATGCTTTCGCCCGTAAAGGTAGTGTGTTTTGGCTACTATTATTTGCTTTTTCCTTGGGCTTTGGCACTACGGTTGCTGAACCTGCATTAATTGCCATCGCACAAGAAGCGGCCAGTGTTGCGGCAGTAGGCGGCGTCATTGCTCATACTGAACAGGCGATGAATAGCTATGCTACGGGCCTACGTTACACCGTTGCTATTTCTGTCGGTTTTGCCATTCTAGTGGGTGTATTGCGTATTTTAAAAGGTTGGCCGATACATTATTTGATTATCGGGGGCTATGTTGGCGTGGTGTTGATGACGACTATCGCACCCGATGAAATTATTGGTCTTGCCTATGACTCAGGCGGTGTAACGACATCGACGATTACCGTGCCTTTAGTGACCGCATTAGGGGTAGGCTTAGCTTCTAGTATTAAAGAGCGTAATCCGATGGTGGATGGCTTTGGTTTGATTGCTTTTGCCTCATTAACGCCAATTATATTTGTGATGCTATATGGCATGATGTTCTGATGACATTTCTGCTCTCACTGGTCCATAGTTTGATGGCGACATTAACAGATGTATTGCCGATCACTATTGTTATTTTTGGTTTCCAATTATTGGTCATTAGAAAATCTATTCCGCACCTTAAAAAAGTCATGTTTGGATTTTTTTATGTCCTAATTGGTTTAGTACTATTTTTACAAGGTCTGGAACAAGCACTCTTTCCACTAGGGAAATTAATGGCGGCACAATTAACTGATCCCGCTTTCATTTATGCTGGTTTAGCGACAATTCCAGATGTTTTACGTTGGCAAGATTATATGTGGGTGTATATCTTTTCTGCGGCCATCGGCTTTGCAACTACCATTGCCGAGCCTTCTCTTTATGCTGTGGCAATTAAAGCAGAAGAGGTGTCGGGTGGCACTATTTCTGTTTGGGGTTTGCGTATCGCCGTGGCAATTGGTGTGGCTATAGGTCTTGTTCTCGGCACCTTTCGTATCATTACCGGCACACCATTGCACTATTACATCATGGCAGGCTATATCGTGGTTATCATCCAAACCTTCTATGCGCCTAAAGTGATTATCGCCCTTGCTTACGATTCCGGTGGGGTGACGACATCTACTGTCACCGTGCCATTAGTGGCTGCACTAGGACTTGGCTTAGCATCCACTATTCCGGGACGTAGCCCTTTACTAGATGGTTTTGGCTTAATTGCTTTTGCTAGCCTATTCCCAATTATAAGTGTAATGGCCTATGCACAATTGACTGAGTGGCGTGAAAAAAGACAAAAATATACAAACAATAAGGAACATGAATAATGCATTTCAAATTAATTATATGTTTTGTGGAAGATGGTAAAACCGATGCAGTCATGAAAGCGGCTAGAGAGGCTGGTGCGACAGGTTCGACTATCATTAACAATGCCCGTGGTGAGGGGCTTAAACAAAGTAAAACTTTTTTTGGCTTGAGCCTTGAAACACAGCGTGATGTCATATTATTTTTAGTCGAAGAGCATTTAAGTCGACATATATTAGAAACGATAGAACAGGCTGGCGAGTTTGATCAAAAGCCGGGAACAGGTATTGCTATTCAGGTAGATGTTGAAGATGCTGTTGGCGTCTCTCATCAGATCCAAACATTACAAAATATTGTAGAGGAGGAGATTTAATATGAATCCGAAAGAAATTGTTCGCGTTCGAGATGTTATGAGACATGATATTGATATTATCAGCGGAATGACCACGATCAGTGATGCCTTGTTACAGATGAAGCATCTTAAAAATAAGATGTTGATAGTTGATAAAAGGCACGATGATGATGAATATGGTGTGGTGTTGATTTCTGATATTGCTCACCATGTCCTGTCACAAAATAAATCACCCGATCGAGTGAATGTTTATGAAATTATGACTAAGCCAATTGTATCGGTTGATGCTTCTATGGATATTCGTTATTGCGCTCGTTTATTTGAACGCTTGAAATTATCTAGAGCGCCAGTTATGGATAATGGTAAATTGGTCGGCGTAGTGAGTTTAACGAGAATGGTATTACATGGCATTAGAAAATAGCACTCAACTAGTCTGTCAGGATGGCTTATTGACGGGGATTAAGTATCGCTCATCACCTAATCAAGACCCTCGGCCAATTAAGGATGATATTAGTGGGATTGTGATCCATAATATCAGCTTGCCGCCCGGCGAATTTGGCGGAGGTTGGATTGATGACTTGTTTTTAAATACATTAAATCCAAATGCTCATCCCTATTTCGAACAGATTGCTGATATGCATGTCTCGGCACATTTGTTGATTAGACGTGATGGCGAAATCATTCAGTATGTACCGTTCCATCAGCGGGCATGGCATGCCGGCGTATCCTGCTGGCAGGATAGAGAGCGTTGTAATGATTTTACGATTGGTATTGAACTAGAAGGCTGTGATGATCAAATTTTTGAGCAACAACAGTACCTCACTTTGGTTGAAGCTATTCAGTGTTTATGCCGAACTTATCCTAAAATTACGCCCAACACCGTAATAGGTCATCAACATATTGCTCCAGATAGGAAAACAGATCCGGGACCCTATTTTGATTGGGATTATCTATCTGCCTTACTTAAGTGAGTATGGCGGTCATCTTTAGCTTACCTTCGCACAAGCCCAAGCATTTAGTTAAAAGCATTGCCTGCTTTAAAGCCTACTTTTTTAAGGACTTTCGCTAGCGGGCAAAAACCGGTAAAGGCAGATTGCAACAAATTGGCACCAACAAACGCGGTAAACCACAACCAATAGGGATTGTGAAAATGGGCCAACAAGAGACTTAATAAGATTGCACTGCCGGCAAAAGCAAAAACGAAGCGGTCAATATTCATAGTTATTCCTAAAATTAGTAAATGCTAATATATGTAATTTTACGCCATAAATTAAGCCTGTCAATTATTAGCTTTAGCGTTGATGAGCAGCACTTGTAGATATCGTTCTTGTATGATGGCCTTTTATCCTGCTACTCTTCCGTACAAAATAATTAAGAAGTTACCCTGATGACGAATGAATATAATGCTTCGGCGATTGAGGTTTTAACTGGATTAGAGCCTGTACAAAAACGACCGGGCATGTATACCGATACCACTCGCCCTAACCATTTAGCACAAGAAGTCATTGATAATAGTATCGATGAGGCTGTCGCTGGACATGCGCGGCAGGTGCAAGTTATTTTACATGCAGACAATTCTTTAGAAGTAATTGATGATGGCCGTGGCATGCCGGTGGATATTCATCCTGAAGAGGGGGTGCCTGGTGTTGAAGTAATCATGACACGTTTACATGCTGGTGGTAAATTTTCCAATAAAAACTATCAGTTTTCAGGTGGTTTACATGGCGTTGGTATCTCCGTTGTTAATGCATTGTCATTGCGGCTAGAAGTAAAAATTCGTCGTAATGCTACTGAGTATGCCATTGCTTTTGAGCATGGATTGAAAGTTGAAGATTTATCTGAAATTGGCACGGTTGGTAAACGTAATACGGGTACAACAGTACGTTTCTGGCCCGATGTATCTTATTTTGAATTCCCCAAGTTTTTAGTCTCTCGGTTACGCCATGTTTTACGAGCCAAAGCAGTATTATGTCCAGGTTTAGTCGTAACATTTACCGATTTATCCGGTGAAGAGAAAAAAGAAGATCGTTGGTGTTATGAAGATGGCTTGAATAGTTATCTAGCGACGATGATGACAGATCAACCCTGTGTACCAGCGCAGCCTTTTGTCGGACATTTTGTCGGTGATAAAGAGGAGGTTGATTGGGCGTTGATGTGGCAACAGGAGCAGGGTGATGAACTTGCGGAAAGTTATGTCAATCTTATTCCAACGGCTCAAGGTGGAACGCATGTTAATGGCTTACGAACGGGATTATTAGAAGCGTTGCGAGAGTTTTGTGAATTCCGTAGTTTATTACCACGTGGGGTCAAACTCTCGCCTGAAGATGTCTGGGGTCAGTGTTGTTACGTGTTATCGGTCAAACTGCAAGATCCACAATTTTCAGGCCAGACTAAAGAGCGATTGTCATCAAGGCAATGTGCCGGTTTTGTTTCGGGTGCAGTAAAAGATACCTTTAGCCTATGGCTAAATCACCATATTGAAGATGGTGAGAAAATTGCTGAATTAGCGATAAATAGTGCCCAGTCACGTTTGAAACAAGCTAAAAAAGTAATTCGTAAGCGTGTGCAGGCAGGGCCAACATTGCCAGGGAAACTATCTGATTGTTCATCTCAAGATGTAACACGGACAGAATTGTTCTTAGTAGAGGGTGACTCGGCTGGTGGTAGTGCTAAACAGGGCCGCGAACGTGAATTTCAAGCCATCATGCCATTACGAGGTAAGATTTTAAATACATGGGAAGTAGAGTCTGGCCAAGTATTAGCCTCGCAAGAAGTCCATGATATTGCAGTTGCTATTGGGGTTGACCCCGGTTCTGATGATCTTTCAGGATTACGCTATGGCAAAGTATGCATCTTAGCGGATGCTGATTCTGATGGTGCGCATATTGCAACCCTTTTGTGTGCCTTATTTGTACAACATTTCCGACCTCTAGTTGAAGCTGGTCACATCTGTGTTGCCATGCCGCCGTTGTATCGAATCGATGTCGGTAAACAGGTGTTTTATGCCTTGGATAATGAAGAACAGCAAATTATCCTTAATAAAATCGAAAAAGAAAAACTCAAAGGCAAAGTCAGCATTCAGCGTTTTAAAGGCTTGGGGGAAATGAATCCTCTGCAATTGCGCGAAACAACGATGGCTCCTGATACTAGAAGATTAATTAGATTAACTATTGAAGACGGTGATGACACCATGCAGTTGATGGATAAATTATTAGCTAAAAAACGTGCGCCAGATCGAAAAGTTTGGTTAGAAGAACAAGGCGATTTAGCGACCGTATGAATATGATAAAGAGACCCGCACGATGACTTCATTAATCGATGATTTAGAACAACTTCCGGTACGCGACTTCACCGAAAAGGCTTACCTAGATTATTCCATGTACGTCATTTTGGATCGCGCGTTGCCGCATGTCGGTGATGGCTTGAAACCTGTTCAACGACGTATTATTTATGCCATGTCAGAATTGGGTTTAAGTTCGACATCAAAGCATAAAAAATCAGCCCGTACCGTGGGTGATGTATTAGGTAAATATCATCCGCATGGTGACTCGGCTTGTTATGAAGCAATGGTATTGATGGCTCAGCCATTCTCCTATCGCCACCCATTAGTAGATGGACAGGGTAACTGGGGATCGATGGATGATCCTAAATCGTTTGCTGCCATGCGTTATACCGAATCAAAACTAACGGCATATGCCCAAACTTTATTAAGTGAATTAGGTCAAGGTACCGTCGAATGGCAACCTAATTTTGATGGCACGATGAATGAACCAACATTACTGCCAGCACGTTTACCTAATATCTTAATGAATGGAGGCAGTGGTATTGCCGTGGGCATGGCGACGGATATTCCACCGCATAATCTGCGAGAAGTGGTCAATGCCTGTTTGACCTTACTGAAGAAGCCTAATTCAACGCTCGACGACTTATTGGAAAACATTCAGGGCCCTGATTATCCTACAGGTGGCGAGATTATTACCTCGCGCGAAGACTTAGCCAAAATATATATCACTGGCCGTGGTAGTGTTCGACAACGTGGTTGCTATGTAAAAGAAGACGGCAATATTATTATTAATGCTTTGCCTTATCAGGTATCGGGCGCCAAAGTCATTGAGCAAATTGCTGCTCAAATGAATAATAAAAAATTACCGATGGTGGCTGACTTACGTGATGAGTCTGATCACGAAAATCCGGTCAGACTAATGATAGTACCTCGCTCCAATCGAATTGATGTTGAAGATCTGATGTTGCATTTATTTGCCACGACCGATCTTGAGCGTAGCCATCGCGTTAATATGAATATGATTGGTTTAGATGGCCGACCACAAGTTAAAAATCTCCGAGATTTGCTGGTGGAATGGCTAACTTATCGTACCGAAACAGTACGTCGTCGCTTGCAATATCGTTTAGATAAAATCATTGGCCGTTTGCATGTGTTAGAAGGTTTACTCATCGCCTATCTGAATATCGATGAAGTGATTGCCATTATTCGTAGCGAAGATGAACCAAAACCGGTATTGATGGAACGGTTTGGCATTAGTGATCGTCAAGCAGAAGCTATTCTAGAGTTGAAATTACGCAACTTAGCCAAGCTGGAAGAAATGAAAATCCGTGGTGAGATCGATGAGCTCACCAAAGAACAGAAAGCATTAGAATTATTGTTAGGTTCAGAGACCAAATTAAAAAACTTAATTCGTAAAGAGCTCACAGCCGATGCTGAAAAGTTTGGTGATGACCGTCGCTCTATCATTGTAGAACGGACGCTGGCAAAAGCTTTGAGCGAAAGTGAATTATTGCCAACAGAACCATTAACTATCGTGTTATCAGAAAGTGGTTGGGTACGGGCGGCAAAAGGTCACGATGTTGATCCGGCATCATTAAATTTCCGCACCGGTGACCGTTACATGTCCTCGGTCAAAGCGCGCAGTAATCAACAAATCATCTTTTTAGATTCAACGGGGCGTAGTTACTCAGTACTTGCTCATACCTTACCCTCAGCACGAGGCCAAGGTGAGCCGTTAAGTGGACGATTCCAAACGCCATCTGAAGCGCGATTTGTAGCGGTAATAGCGGGCGATTTAGATGCCATAATATTGTTATCAAATACGGCGGGTTATGGTTTTGTCACAACCTTGGATAATCTATTAGCTAAAAATAAAGCCGGTAAAACCTTATTTAATTTGCCCAACGGAGCAGAAGTTTTGCCCGTACTGTGGATGAATAATGTCGAAACTGATCGCCTTGCTGTTACGACTAGCGATGGTCGTTTATTAGTCTTTTCAGCAAGCGAAATGCCGACAATGAATAAAGGTAAAGGCGTGCGTTTAATTAACATCCCGCAAGCTCGATTCGTTGCGCTGCAAGAATCATTATATTCTGTAACCTTAATACCTGATGGTCGGAGCCTAACCATACATGCAGGCAAACGACATCTAACACTAAAACCAGCAGATTTAGCTCATTACAACGGCGAACGTGGCAAGCGTGGTAGCAAATTACCGCGTGGTTTGCAAAAAGTGACAGACGTCGAATTATCAGAATAAATGGGTATAGAAACTGTTATGCAGGAAAAAGTGTCAGATCATTATTCAGTTGCCGCTGTAATGTTGAAAAAAATAAGTAAACATCCTTGGGGTGAAGATATTTGGTCGTTAGCAGGTGTGATACCTGGCTTATCGCCCACTGAACTGTCACAACTTGAAGCACAAGGTGAGGTCTATATATGGCCCGATCTAAGCTTAAAGTTATTTCCATTACACGGTGATTCGTATTACCACAATTTAATGTCAGAACAACCTAAGATTTATATAGTTTGTAATCAAAGTGACGAGGAAAACATATCCTTTAAACCTTTATTGATAACGGTAGATTCTGATGAAGCGGCCTCATATATGGAAACGGATGAGCAGGTATTAAGCGCTAATTTATCGGTGGAGTTATGTCAGTGGTTAGAACGATTTGTGTTAACGCATTATCAACCACAAGAGCCTAAAAAGCGTCGTCGTAAACAATGGCATAATGGTGAACAAAAAAATGACTCAAAAGCCAGAAAATAATGAAAGTGTTTTATCACGCTGGTCACGGCGGAAATTAGATAAACAAGTTGCTACAGAGCAAGAGAAAGTATTGCCTGTACAACAAGAACCAGAGCCTACACTTACACCAACCTCTGAACCGCAAATAGTAGATGAAACAGAAATACCAATCTGGCAACAGCCTGATGTTGATCCTGAGGTCAAAAGAGCAGCATTATCACGTTTGTTTCGCCAGCCTGAGTTTAATGTGGTTGATAGAATGAATGAATATGATGACGACTTCACTTCATTTGCTAGCTTAGGCAGTATTGTCACCCATCAAATGAAACACATGCTTAAACTAGCTGAACAAAAAACCAGACCTGGTGAAGCAGAGACAGGCAAGGGCAAACCTGAGTTGGATAATATAGCTGATGCTGAAACTTCATCTGTGGATGAACATAATAAGCATGTAAGCCAACCACCAAACGATAACGAGGATAATGAGATTGCATAACTTGGTACAAAGCGCAGGTCACATAGATATTATGCCAGTCGATCTGGTGGAATTTAATTCGGCTGGACGATTGTTGGTGCTGGGAACAGACCAACAAATTGCTACGGTTTCATCTCATCTTGAACTTACGAGTTTAGAATTAATTACCAGCCCTCAAAGACCAACCAAGATTGAGGGATGGTTGGGGAAATTTGCTGTAGAACTAGAAGCAAAAACGTTCACAGTCGATTTGGTATTGGATTTATTTGACCAAGCGGTAATCAAATCTAAAGTATTACCTTTGGGCTATTTTGCCCCGGGTGATAATGGCCAAGCTTTGGCCGAAGCTTTGCAACAACTGCCTGAGCTGATCGGCACTTTCGATAAACCGCGTTATTTCAACTATAAACCATCAATTTGCGCTCATTCACGCCGCCAACTAGCTGGCTGTTCGCAATGTCTCGATGCTTGCCCTGCTGATGCCATAATAAGTACTGGCGACACTGTTTCGGTCAATCCATCATTATGTCAGGGGTGCGGTAGCTGTACGACAGTCTGTCCATCTGGTGCAATGAGTTATGCCTTGCCGACACTCGATGTCAGTGTGAATCGCTTAAGAATCATGCTTCAGGCTTATTTTGACATAGAAACTGACGCGGCTTCACCTTTACCACAACTTTTGATTCATGACCTCAATAACGCTGAGATTCAGATTGAGGCGATGGCTGAACAGTTACCTGCCAATATTATTGCTTTTTCAATTGAAGAAATTGGCGGCTTAGGTATGCCTTTTTGGATGAGTGCATTGGCGTTAGGTGCTGGTGGCGTAACAGTTTGGGATGCGGGTAGTCACACTGACCATGACTGGTTGGAATTACAGCAAGAAATCATTAAAACCAATGATATGCTAAGCGGAATAGGCTATGACGAGAATGTCGTTAATTGGTGTGGCCAATATGATTTCCCATCATTAAAAAAGCAACTATTATCAGCAAACCAGATGCCAGCGATTAAGCGTGCCACTTTTGCGGGTGTCGATGATAAGCGGCGGGTGATTAGTTTAGCCTTAGATCATTTACATAAACAAGCTCCTAAAGCAGTTGAAATCTTAGCATTGGCAGATAATGCCGCATTTGGTGAGCTAAAAATTGATACCCAAGCCTGTACCTTATGTCATTCATGTGTGTCGGTCTGTCCTGTAGGTGCTGTATTGGATGGTAATGACAAGCCGCAACTTAATTTTATTGAAGATCTCTGTGTGCAATGCGGGCTGTGCGAAACTGCCTGCCCTGAAGATGCCATTACATTAATCCCGCAATATCTGTTTAATCGCGAGCAAGCTCGTAAAGTCAGACTGTTACATGAAGAGCCGATATTTAACTGCATTAGTTGTGATAAACCTTTTGCTACCAAAAAGATGATTGATACGATGACTGAAAAATTAAAAGGTCACTCGATGTTTCAAGGCGCGGCACTAGAGCGATTGAAAATGTGTGAGGATTGTCGTGTGAAGGCAATGTTTAAAGCTGAACGGAGCCCAATCTAATGGCCGATGAAAATACACTTTGGCGAGCTCAAGCCTATGCTTTGTTGGCAACACTTTTAGCTGCCGCGCCGGATCAAGAATTGCTCGATAATTTGACGGCTATTGAAGTAACTGTACCGGAAAGTCCAATGGGTAAACTATGGTTGCAACTAATTACTGCCGCAAAAAATGTTGATGTGTCATCGGTTTACGATGAATATCAGAATTTATTTATTGGCGTGACACATGGCGAGCTGATTCCTTATGGTTCCTATTATCAAACTGGCTTCTTGATGGAAGAACCGTTGGCCGAAATACGGACCGATCTCGCAAGATTGGGTTTGGCAAAACAAGATGATACTGCTGAACCAGAAGATCACGCCGCCGCACAGTGTGATGTGATGCGTTTGATATTGATGGCTGAAGGTACGCCAATAGTAACTGCAGAGGATTTTTTTAAGCATCATTTAAATCCGTGGATGGAACAGTTTTTTGCTGATATGGTTAAAGCGAAACAAGCAGGATTTTATCAAGCAATAGGTCAGTTTGGCATGGGCTTCATCAAATTGGAATCAGCTATCTTTCGTTGATTTCACTTCCTCGAAAGCGTAATATGAGGAACAATATGAACATTATTATTGAAGATAAATCCATCCAAATTTAGTGGTTATTTTAGGTATGGATTCAGGAGTACGATATGAATAATAGCCCTGTTTTTGCCCGACGCGAATTTTTAACTAAGCTGACTACAGCTGTCAGTGGTACCGCGACATTAGCGATAATTCCCTCGCTAGTGCAAGCTACGCCGACTCCGCGTGTAGAGCCCACAAAAAAGATGGATACTCCCAAAGCTAAAGGTTATCAACGCAGCGAACATGTTGATACTTATTATCACCTTGCTGACTTCTAAGAAATATTATGAAACTTACTAAACGCAATCCAGCTTCACAGGAACAATCATCAGGCGTTAATCGCCGAGTCTTTTTGAAAGGTTCAGGTATCGCTGCTGGAGGCGCTGCATTTTTGAGTCTTCTGCCGCCAGCAATGATTCAAAAAGCTGAAGCATCAGAAGGTAAACGGCACGCTTATGACGAAGGTGAAATAACAAAAGTTCGTAGCGTATGTAGCCATTGTAGTGTGGGTTGTGGCGTAGTGGCAGAAGTACAAAATGGTGTTTGGATTGGTCAAGAACCAAGCTTTGAACATCCATTTAACTTGGGTTCACATTGCGCTAAGGGTGCATCCTTGCGTGAACATGGTCATGGTGACAAACGACTAAAATACCCAATGAAAAAAGTGGCTGGTAAATGGCAACGTGTTTCATGGGAACAAGCTATCAATGAGATCGGCGATAAAATGTTGTCGATTCGTGAACAATCAGGCCCTGACTCTGTTTACTGGTTAGGCTCCGCCAAACATAGTAATGAACAAGCCTATCTATTCCGTAAGTTTGCTTCGTTGTGGGGTACTAATAATGTCGATCACCAAGCGAGAATCTGTCATTCAACAACAGTAGCCGGCGTAGCGAATACATGGGGCTATGGCGCCATGACTAATTCATACAATGATATTCATAATTCTAAAGCAATATTTATCATTGGTGCTAACCCTGCTGAGGCTCACCCTGTGTCTCTCCAACATATTTTCCGTGCTAAAGAAAAAGGCGCGCCGATTATTGTGGTTGATCCACGTTTTACTCGCACAGCAGCACATGCCGATCAATTTATTAGTATTCGACCAGGTACAGACGTAGCGTTTGTCTGGGGAATGTTATGGCACATCTTTAAAAATGGTTGGGAAGACAAAGAATTTATCAATCAACGTGTCTATGGCCTTGATGACATTCGTAAAGAAGTCGCCAAATGGGCACCTGATGAAGTAGAGCGGGTAACCGGCGCTAAAGAAGCAGATGTTTTAAAAGCGGCTAAGACGATGGCTGATCATCGACCTGGCACGTTTATTTGGTGCATGGGTGGAACACAACACACCACAGGTAACAATAATACGCGTGCTTACTGCATCTTCCAGTTAGTGCTAGGTAATATGGGGGTCCCAGGTGGCGGAACGAATATCTTCCGAGGTCATGATAACGTTCAAGGTGCAACCGATTTAGGCGTGCTATCACATACCCTTCCTGGCTACTATGGTTTGTCAGAAGCGGCCTGGAAACATTGGGCACAAGTATGGGATGTTGACTACGAGTGGATAAAAAATCGCTTTGATCAGAAAGCATATGAAGGAACAGATGGTTATGAAGAGGATGCAGAAAAAGCGCTGAGTCCTATGTACACCAATGGTATCCCAGTATCACGTTGGATAGATGGTGTATTAGAAGACAAAGAAAATATCGATCAAAACGATAATTTACGGGCAATGGTGTTGTGGGGACATGCTCCGAATAGCCAGACTCGTGGCCCAGAAATGAAAACTGCTATGGAAAAACTCGACTTAATGGTTGTGGTTGATCCGTATCCTTCCATTTCAGCTGTGATGAGTGATCGTCAAGACGGGCTTTATTTATTGCCTGCTTCGACGCAATTTGAAACCTACGGCTCATTGAGTTCATCTAATCGTTCTATGCAATGGCGACATAAGGTTATTGATCCTTTGTTTGAATCAAAACCTGATCACGTAATTATGTATAAATTTGCGGTCAAATTAGGTTTTGCAGAACAGTTGTTCAAACACATTAAAGTGAATGGTGAAGAACCGTTAATCGAAGATATTACGCGTGAATTTAACCGGGGAATGTGGACGATTGGTTATACAGGCCAAACTCCAGAACGAATGAAGTTACAGTCGGAAAACCTACATACCTTCAATAAAACGACCTTGAAAGCTGAAGGTGGCCCCTGTGACGGTGAATATTATGGTTTGCCTTGGCCTTGTTGGGGTACGCCAGAAATGAAACATCCGGGTACACCACTATTGTATGACACCAGCAAATCAGTTGCAGAAGGTGGCTTACCTTTCCGTGCACGTTTTGGTGTGGAACGTGATGGTGATAACTTGCTTGCAGAAGGCTCCTTCACTGAAGGTTCTGAAATTGAAGATGGCTATCCTGAATTTACAGCCGATATGCTGAAAAAACTGGGCTGGTGGAATGATCTGACAGCACAAGAAAAAGTGGCTGCCGAAGGTAAAAACTGGAAAACAGATTTATCGGGCGGTATTCAACGTGTTGCTATAAAACATGGTTGTGCCCCATTTGGTAATGCCAAAGCTCGCGCTATTGTTTGGGAATTTCCTGATCCGGTGCCTATTCATCGTGAGGCTTTATATACCAACCGCCGTGATTTAGTTGAAAAATATCCTACGTATGAAGATCGTAAGAGTTTTTATCGTTTACCTACTCGTTATGGTTCAATCCAAGCGCAAGATTTTAGTAAAGATTACCCGCTTATTATGACCAGCGGTCGATTGGTGGAATATGAAGGTGGTGGTGAAGAAACACGTTCAAATCCATGGCTAGCTGAATTACAACAAGATATGTTTGTTGAGATCAATCCTGGTGATGCGAATGATATTGGCGTGAAACATGGTGAGCAAATTTGGGTTGATGGACCTGAAGGTGGCTCAATCAAAGTGATGGCATTTGTAACGCCACGCGTTGAACGCGGCGTGGTGTTTATGCCATTCCACTTTGGTGGTCATTACCAAGGTAAAGATTTAACGGACAAATACCCTGAAGGAACAGTGCCATTTGTTCTGGGTGAGTCCTGTAACACCGTGTTTACTTATGGCTATGACTCGGTAACTCAAATGCAAGAGACAAAAGTGTCTCTGTGTCGTCTTCGTGCCGTATAAGGGGTTTATGTAAATGGCTCGTATGAAATTTTTGTGTGATGAAGAACGCTGCATTGAATGTAACGCCTGTGTCACGGCTTGTAAAAATGAGCATGAAGTACCTTGGGGTGTTAACCGTCGTCGCGTGGTGACTATGGATGATGGTCTGCCCGGTGAAAAGTCAATTTCAGTAGCGTGTATGCATTGTACTGATGCGCCTTGTCAGGCGGTATGCCCCGTTGATTGTTTCTATACCACGGATGATGGCGTGGTGTTACATGATAAAGATATGTGTATTGGCTGTGGTTATTGCCTTTATGCTTGTCCGTTTGGTGCTCCACAGTATCCACAAGAAGGTGCTTTTGGTGCCCGCGGCAAGATGGATAAATGTACGTTTTGTGCTGGTGGTCCAGAAGAAGATCATTCTCATGAAGAGTTAGAAAAATATGGTCGAAATCGTTTGGCAGAAGGTAAGTTACCTTTGTGTGCTGAAATGTGTTCGACTAAATCATTATTGGCCGGTGATGGCGATATAGTATCTGATATATTCCGTAACCGTGTGATACGTCGTGAAGGCGAAGCAAATACTTGGGGCTGGAATACAGCTTATAAAGATTAATATGAAATATTGTCTATTGATTATCACACTATTGGGTTTAACGGCTTGTTATGAAGACACTGATGTCACTTTGCATCAACCTGGAGTCTACAAAGGTAAAGTAGATACTCATACGCAAACTAAGGAGGAACGCCAAGCAATATTGCAAAAGCGTTTATCTCAGGTTCAAACGGATCGCTGATATGTCGACAACAAGCACATTAAGCAGACGAAAAAAAATGATGGCTTGGACAGGTGTTGTCATGTTGATGGCAATATTCCTATTGCCGATGACAGGTTATATTTCTACAGGTTTTGTTACCGTTGCAGAAGAACAACAAGTACAAGAACAGCAGACTAATCCACGCTCCGATTATTGGCGTTTAGTCCGCGAGAATACTAAAGGCTATTCAGCAGTAAAGGGTCGTGAAACTAACGAGTTAATTCAAGCTTCAGGTCAAAACTGGCGACAGTTACGCAATGGCCCAATTGCAACTTATGGCAGTTGGTTGATTGGTTTTACATTGGCAGTATTGGCTGTATTTTATATGTGGCGTGGCAAGGTCGAGTTGAGTCATCCACGAACTGGCCAAACTATTGAGCGTTGGACCCTAAATGAGCGTCGTATGCATTGGCTTACTGCGGGACTCTTTGTCATCCTTGGTATTACAGGTACCAGTCTTTTTTATGGTCGTTTGGTATTGATTCCTATCTTTGGACATAATGGCTTTTCTGCCTATGCTGAGATAGCAAAATGGACGCATAATATTCTTGGTCCAGCCTTTGTGGTTGCTTTATTTTCAATGATTGTCGCTTGGTTTAAAAATAATTTTCTTAATAAAATTGATTTGGAGTGGTTTAAAGCTTTTGGAGGAATGATTGGTGATAAACATCCTTCGGCTGAAAAACTTAATGGCGGCGAAAAAATGTGGTTTTGGGCACTCGCTACTATTGGCGTGGCGCTATGCTTAACGGGCTTAGTGTTAGACTTCCCTAATTTTGATCAAGAGCGTGAAATTATTCAAGTTTCACATTTAATCCACGTTATTACAGCACTCGTTTTAATTGCCTTTGCGTTTGGTCATATCTATATTGGTACTATCGGTACAGAAGGTGCCTTGGAAGGCATGGTGACAGGTCAAGTTGATACTGCTTGGGCTGAACAACATCATGACTTGTGGGCTAAATCAGTTATAAAGAAAGAGTCTGACTCGCATTAATTAACATTAAATTTCAAATAATAAAAAGCCCGTATCATAATAATACGGACTTTTTTTATAACTTAAATAAGCGTTAGAGTTTAAATAACAAATTGATCTACAAACTCATGAGCAGGCATCGCAGATAGCTGTGCTTCATTCATACAGACATCTAAAATTTGTTGTTGTTGCTTGGCTGGAAAACGACGTGCTAGATTGATTTTGAACTTTTTAACGAGTTCAGGAATGCCTTCTTTACGACGACGGCGGTGACCGATCGGATATTCAACAGCAATGTTTTCAGAACTCGTTCCGTCAGCAAAAATGACCTGTAATGCATTGGCAATCGATCGTTTATCAGGGTTTAAATAATCTGCAGTATATGACTCTTTTTCAACACAGTGCATTTTGTCTCTTAATGCATCAATCCTAGGATCGGCGGCAACATCATCTTCATAATCCGCTGCCGTGAGTTGTCCTTTTAAAAGCCCGATGGCTGCCATGTATTGGATACAGTGGTCGCGATCAGCAGGATTTGTTAGTGGTCCTTGTTTATCAATAATTCGCAGAGCAGATTCATGAGTCGTAATTTCTATTTTGTCGATTAGAGCAATATCTTCTAATGTCTGGATACGCGAGCCAATTTGATTGTGAAGTAGGATTGCACTTTCAACAGCTGTTTGAGCATGAAATTCAGCCGGAAATGAAATTTTAAACAGTACATTTTCCATTACATAATTGCCGTAGTCGCGTTGAAACTTAAATGGTTGTCCCTTAAATAGCACGTCATAAAAGCCCCATGTTTTAGCGGTTAGTGCTGATGGGTAGCCCATTTCACCTTTCATGGTCATTAATGCAATACGTACCGCACGACTCGTTGCATCACCAGCTGCCCATGATTTACGTGATCCGGTATTTGGGCTATGGCGATAGGTACGCAGACTTTGTCCATCTATCCAGGCATTTGATACTGCATTGATAATATCTTCTTTAGTACCGCCAAGTAGGCCTGTTACCACTGCTGTTGAAGCAACTTTTACCAACACAACATGATCTAAGCCAACACGATTAAAGCTATTTTCTAGTGCTAAAATGCCTTGAATTTCATGCGCTTTAATCATGGCAACAAGTACTTCACGCATTGACATTGGTTGTTTACCCGCTTGTTGGCGAGTACGAGAAATCCAATCGCTGACAGCAAGGATTCCGCCTAGATTATCTGATGGATGGCCCCATTCTGCAGCCAGCCAAGTATCATTAAAATCTAGCCAGCGAACCATTCGACGCACTACATG
>JAGXHJ010000043.1 GCA_024636315.1 Methylophaga sp. | reverse complement strand
TAAAAAAGGGAGATAGCGGGTAAATAACCCGTAAATTGGAGAAAAATGAACGTGTGACGTCACTTTTTTCTAAATTTATTCAAAAAATTAGCTTTCAGCTAATCTGGCACTAATAAAAGTGGTTCGTGCAAAGGTCTCTCAGTATTTTCTTAAATACTTTGGCATTTCGCTGATAGTTATATAGCGCTTGTTTTTCCATTGGCAGATCACTAATTTTGGCACCGCTAAAACCATGCTCTATAAACCAATGGGCTGTTTGGGTAGTCAATACACAAAGTGCATTTAAACCTAGGGCGATTGCTTGATGTTCAACAGCCGACAACAATTGGTCGCCCCGTCCTAGACTTTGATAATCCTTAGAAACAGCAAGACAGGCTAGCTCAGCAACATCGCTGTTTAGATAAGGATATAGTGCCGCACAGGCGACGACTGAACCATCACGTTCCATGACGGTAAAATGACCTATTTCTACTTCCAATAAATCTCGTGAACGTTTTACTAAAGTACCGTTTTGTTCTAATGGTTGGATTAGATCGAGAATTCCACCGACATCCTCAATAGTCGCCTGACGAATCGTTTCAAAAGACTTAGCGGTAATTAAGGTGCCAGCGCCATCGCGACTAAATAACTCTTGTAGTAAGGCGCCATCTTGCGAACGGTCTAGTAGATGGACACGTTTCACCCCAGATTTACAGGCCCGAAGGGCTGCCTTGAATGGATGACATGCTGCTGTTTCCGGTGCAGTCTGTTCAGCTTGTTCAACGGTTAATTCGCGCGGTAATCCATTATTGTTTTCACCGATAAAGATAAGTTTGTCAGCGGTTAATGCCGTTGCCACAGCCGTGGCAATGTCTTCTGATGCAAGATTAAATATTTCGCCTGTTGGCGAATAACCTAAAGGTGGTAATAAAACCATGTTGCCTAAGGTTAATTGGTCGTTAATGCCTTGAATATCAACACGACGAACTTCGCCGGTGTGACCAAAATCAATACCATCTCTGATACCGACGGGCCGCGCGGTGATTAAATTGCCGCTAGTACAACGAATGCGAGCATGAGCCATTGGTGTATGAGGTAGACCGAAAGACAGTTTGGCTTCGATGTTAATGCGTAATTTACCCATTACGGCTTGCGCTATTTTAAGACTGGCATCGTCGGTAATGCGCAGTCCTTGATGGTATTGAATTTCAACATTTTGGCTGTGGCATTGTTGCTCGATTTGTGGCCGAGCGCCATAAACCAGTACCAGCTTTATCCCTAAACTACTTAATAACGCTAAGTCATGAACAAGACTATCGAAGCCTGGAGTCTCTATAGTTTCACCATCGAAGGCAATAACAAAAGTCGCGCCACGATGCGCATGAATATAAGGTGCCGCAGTACGAAACCAACTGGTCGTTGTGGCGGAATTACTGGATATTAGGGGGGTATGTATTGTTTTCATAATGCTCTTTTTATCCTAGTCTCAGCAAGGTTGCAAAGTTGCGTGTAAAATCTCAGTTAATAAATGCTGACAAATTCAATGTTAGCGACGAAACACTATAATATTTGTTTGGAGAACGAGCATGCCTGAATATAAATCAAGAACTTCTACCGCCGGCCGTAATATGGCGGGCGCACGTGCCTTATGGCGAGCTACAGGCATGAAGGATGAAGATTTTAGTAAGCCGATTATTGCGATTGCCAACTCGTTTACACAGTTTGTTCCTGGTCATGTACATTTAAAAGATATGGGGCAATTAGTTGCGCGTGAAATTGAACGTGCGGGCGGTGTTGCGAAAGAATTTAATACAATTGCCGTTGATGACGGTATTGCGATGGGTCATGGCGGTATGTTGTACAGCTTGCCATCGCGCGACATTATTGCTGACTCGGTTGAATATATGGTTAATGCGCATTGTGCCGATGCCATTGTCTGTATTTCTAACTGCGACAAAATCACCCCAGGTATGTTGATGGCGGCACTGCGCTTGAATGTGCCAGTGATCTTTGTGTCTGGTGGCCCAATGGAAGCGGGTAAAACTAAATTGGCAGGTAAAGACGTCAAGTTAGATTTGGTTGATGCCATGGTGCAAGCGGCAGATGAAAATGTGAGTGACGAAGATGTAGCGCAAATAGAGCGTAGCGCCTGCCCAACTTGTGGTTCATGTTCAGGTATGTTCACAGCGAACTCGATGAACTGTTTGACGGAAGCCTTAGGTTTATCATTGCCTGGAAACGGCTCATTATTAGCCACCCATTCTGATCGTGAAGAACTGTTTTTAGAGGCGGGTCGTACCATTGTGTCGTTAGCTAAACGTTATTATGAACAAGATGACGAATCTGCCTTACCACGATCTATCGCATCGAAAGCGGCATTTGAAAATGCAATCGCCTTAGATGTGGCAATGGGTGGATCAACTAATACCGTATTGCATTTGCTGGCAGCCGCACATGAAGGCGAAGTTGATTTTACTATGGCTGATATCGATCGCATGTCTCGCCTCATCCCGAACTTATGTAAAGTGGCTCCTGCGACACCTGAATATCATATGGAAGATGTACATCGTGCTGGCGGCGTGATGAGTATATTGGCTGAATTAGCCGCGGGTGGTTTATTGCACACTCACTTACCGACGGTACATAGCGCGACATTAGGTGATGCCTTAGCAAAATGGGACGTCAAACGCAGCGATAGCGAAGTCGCTAAACTGCGTTATTCAGCTGGCCCAGCAGGTATTCCAACTCAAACAGCCTTTAGTCAAAGCACGCGTTGGCCGAGCTTGGATTTAGACCGTGAAGCGGGTTGTATCCGTGATATTGAACATGCTTATAGCAAAGACGGTGGATTAGCCGTGCTATTCGGTAATATTGCCCTCGAGGGCTGTATTGTTAAGACTGCAGGCGTAGATGACTCTAATCTAACGTTCTCAGGTCCGGCGCGTATTTACGAATCACAAGAAGCTGCAGTAACGGCGATTTTGACTGAACAAGTTGTGGCTGGGGACGTGGTTCTTATTCGTTACGAAGGGCCGAAAGGTGGTCCGGGTATGCAGGAAATGTTGTACCCAACTAGTTATTTAAAAGCAAAAGGAATGGGTAAGGCCTGCGCCTTGTTAACAGATGGTCGTTTCTCAGGTGGTACATCAGGTTTATCTATTGGTCATGCTTCACCAGAGGCTGCGGAAGGCGGTAACATCGGCTTAGTGGAAGAAGGCGATATTATTGTGATCGATATTCCTAATCGCATCATTAAAGTGGATGTTTCCGATTTAGTGTTAGCGGAACGTCGCGTGGTGATGGAAGCAAAAGGCCATCTCGCTTGGCAGCCGGTTAAACGTGAGCGTAAAGTGAGCTTGGCCTTACAAGCTTATGCGGCATTAACCACCTCTGCATCAAAGGGTGCAGTGCGTGATTTGGAACAGCTAAAACGTCGATAGCCTTAGCTAGACTGAATTATAAATAAAGCCTTGATATTGAATAAATATCAGGGCTTTTTTATAGATTATATTTTTGAACGAAAGACTTTAAATCCTCGGCGATTAGTGGCCGGCTGAAATGGTAACCTTGGAATAAAATACAACCATTTGCCGTTAAAAAATCAAGTTGCTGAAAATTCTCCACACCTTCAGCCACCACGGTTAAGTTTAAGTGTGTAGCCATTGCAATAATGGTAGCCACGATTGCGGCATCATCTTTATCGGTCGCAATATCACGGACAAAACTTTGGTCAATCTTCAACTCATCAATAGGTAAACGTTTGAGATATGACAGGGAAGAGTAGCCGGTACCAAAATCATCAATAGAAAACTGTATGCCGATCTGTTTTAAAGTGTCCATTTTTTGGATAGTGTCTTCAACATTATCTAAAACAATACCCTCAGTTATCTCTAGCATTAAATTTTCAGCGGGCAAGCCTGATTGGTTTAGTGCAGATTTAATGTTAGCGATGAAATCGTTCTGACGGAATTGTTTGGGACTGACATTGACCGAAATATGCTGGATCTGCAGGCCTTGTCTAAGCCAAGATTGTAGTTGGGTGCAGGCATTAATTAATACCCACTGACCAATAGGTATGATGAGTCCGGAGTCTTCGGCAAGGGGGATAAATTCGGCTGGTGAAACCCAGCTACGCTCGGGATGTTGCCAACGCACTAACGCCTCAATAGCTAATACTTTTCCTGAATTATCGACTTGTGGCTGGTAGTTTAAGCTGAACTGTTGTTGTTCAATAGCGCGTCTTAAATCATGTTCTAGTGCTAACTTAGCTTCAGCAATGGTTTGCATCGCTTGTTCATAAAAGCAGAAGGTATTTTTACCTATCTTTTTTGATTTATACATGGCGGTATCGGCTTGACCTAATATTGATACTGCCGTTTGTTCTGTGGGCGGGAAGATCGTAATACCTATGCTGGTAGATATGTGATGTTGATAGCCTTTAATATGGAACGGTTGTTGGAAGGCCTCGATTATTTTTTCTGCGAGGTTTGATGCAAACTCTATTAAGGCCTCACCTTCTAGCGTTTGATTAGCCACTAATATTACAAATTCATCGCCACCCAAACGCGCTACGGTATCTGCTCTTCTCAGGGGGAGTTTTATGCGAGCGGCCGCTTGTTGTAACAGTTCATCACCTACTTCATGGCCCAGAGAATCATTAATTTTCTTGAAATCATCAAGATCAAGAAACATCAAAACGCCATGTTTTTTATTACGTTGAGATAGTGATAAATTGTACTGTAAGCGGTCGAGTAATAAACGGCGGTTAGGTAATGACGTGAGTTGATCATAAAAGGCAAGGAATTGAATACGATCCTCATGAGCTTTTTGGGTGGTTATATCTGAAAAAACAGAGACATAGTTGATGATTTTTCCTGACTTATCGCTAATAGACGTAATCAAATGGCGTTCTGGGTAAACTTCTCCATTTTTACGACGATTCCATATCTCACTTTCATAGCTTCCGTTTTCTTTGAGCTGTTGCTTCATGTTCTGATAAAAGGAGGCACTATGTTTTCCTGAAGATAAAATGTCAGGGTTTTTACCTAGTACATCTTCTTGCGTATAGCCTGTCATTTTAGTAAAAGCTTGGTTGACACGCATTATGAGGTTATTCGAATCGGTAATCATAATGGCTTCATTTGATTCAAAGGTGATCGCAAGTAAGCGTAAATCTTCTTTAGCTTTCTGCAGGCTTGCTGTTCTTTGGCTAACAACCTCCTCAATACGAGCCCGTCGACCGGTTGATATCATTAGGGCGACGGTCAGTGTCGCCGTAAATAACATTCCGATAAATAGCACTATCCATACACTGTTAGAATAATTATTTTTGAAATAATTAGTCGTTGGTGTGATTTTAATTTGCCAAATTCGATTAGCAATATGGGTGGAGTAGTATGTAGTGAAGTCGTTATCAATTATCGGGTTTGCTATCGATGAATAAAGCTCAATTGGGTGCTTTTGTTCGGTTATATCAAGGATAGTAAGTTCGGAATCAAGGAGCGGATGTGCTTGAAGCTCGTCAGCAATAATATTGTCTAAATAGTAAACGCAAGCGAGGTTACCGATAAAAGCGATTTGACGTTGATTTGCGCTATTTAGTAAATGGTCCTGTTTGTAGACGGGAATATAATTAACGATACCAGCGCGAGTGCTAACGCCTTGTACGAGATTAACACGGCTAGAAATGGTTGCTTGTCCGGTGTCACGAGCATGATAAAAAAATGCCGCCACTTCTGGATTTGATGTGGGGTCATATCCTAATGCTTCTTCATTGTTTTTATAGGGTGATATATAGGCAATAGCGGCATATTCTGGCTTGCATTCAATGCGAATCATATTGTCTTGGCCATCGCGTTGAGTGATTTTATAATTGGTATGATGAATTGCTTGCATCTGTTTTTCAAATAATGATCGTTCTTCACTCTTTACGATCACATCCCAAGTTATGGCTTGGATATCGGGATGTAATTGTCGAATAGAATGAGTAGAAGCGATGAAGTTATCTAATTCGACATGGCCGTTAGTGACAATGGTGTCTCGTAGATATTTAGTGAGATTGATATGTGTATTAATTTCTCGGTTCAGTCCTGCACCAATAGTGCTTGCTTGATAATCTAGATCCATTTGAAGTCGCTTATTTTCGCTATCAACACTATTTTGAAATAGGCCAATGGTAATTAGCAGTGCGAGGATAACTGGAATAGTGACTACCCATTTGCGATTGGTATCGGTTTTTCCTGGTAAATCAATAAACAGTAATATTAATGGCGTAATGATAAAAACACCTACACTATCGCCCAACCACCAAGTAAAACAGCTAAAGAAGGTATGTTCTGTTGAGATGATACCGGTGAACATTAATGCGCTGATACTTATTATCATCGGTAATATTGCCGCAATAGGGCCACCAAGTACGAGCAGTTTTATGATGCTGAGTTCTGAGATAAGTGGATCGGGGTAGCGGGCATATTTCTGAATTAACTTTAGCCCAAAATAGGCAGATAAGGTGCTACTTAAGGCGATGATAATAAATAAGAGTATGGATGCACTCGGTGATGACAGTGTATTTAAACCGTAAAGCTCAATGTTAATCATTAAACTGCCAATAAAAACACCGAGCAGTAATTTAGGACCAAATTTTAATACGAAAGCTAAAGCAATGCCTGCCGCCGGCCAAAATGCACTAGCTCCACTTGGTGGCGCAGTAAGTGGCAGACTTAACTTTGCCGCTAAATAATAGGCAAGCGCCAACCCAGCGATAGCCATTATTGTTTGCATTAGAGGTCTGACATTAACCATATTCTAGCTCTGAGATATTCAAAATACTTGTTGGTAAATAAAAAAGCCACGAATAACGTGGCCTTTAAGCTATAACTTTACAATATGTACTAAGGTATCTGTCAGAACGGAATATCATCATCCAAATAATCTGCGCCACCTTGAGGTGAGCCATAGTCAGGGCCGGCGGAAGGTGATGCTGGTTGAGGAGCATAACCTTTTTGTGGTGCCGATGAATTCCGTTGAGGTGCGTTTTGTTGATAATCACCGCCTGCTGAACCACCTGCGGCGCCGCCTTTTGAGTCGAGCATCGTCATTGAGTCACCAACAATCTCGGTTGAATAACGATCTTGACCACTTTGGTCTTGCCATTTACGTGTTTGAATGCGACCTTCAATATAAATTTGTGAGCCTTTGTGTAGGTATTGCTGTGCAACTTCACCTAGACGATTGTTCAAGGTCACACGATGCCACTCAGTGCGTTCTTTGCGTTCACCCGTTTGTTTATCTTTCCAGCTTTCTGAGGTAGCCAAGCGTAAGTTACAAATGGAGCCACCATTAGGAAATGCACGGCTTTCTGGCTCTGCGCCGAGTCTTCCTACAAGAATTACTTTATTTACTGACATGGTGTGTGCTCCTTTAGCGAAATTAATTTTTAAGCGAGTTCATTTTACGATGCTTGAGCAATAAATGCATCCAATGCCTCATTATCGATCTTATCAGGTGAGAATTTAACATAGGCGACGAATTCTTCAACGACGATGATTGTTTCGATTACACCTGGAATGTCATTCAGCTGTTGGGCAATATCATTCGCATTACTAGTCGAAACCTTGTGTAACTGAATAATACGTGTAGCCAAATGTTTGGGTGGATTCATCGGTAAGATAACAATCAGCCAGATTGTGGATAACACGGCTCCGGCGATAAATACGCCCGAGATGCCCAACTTGCTGAAGATTAAACCACCTGATGCGCCACCAATAAATGCACCAATAAACTGGGCCGTTGAATAAATGCCCATGGCAGTGCCCTTATTGGCAAGCGGACTGAGCTTTGACATCAACGATGGTAAACTCGCTTCTAAAATATTAAATGCAGTAAAAAACAACCATAAACAAAACAGCATGCCTGAGATTGAGTAGGAGAACTGGCTCCAGCCAAATTCGGCGATAGCCAATGTTGCAATGGCACCTAAGAATATGGGTTTCATCTTGCGATATTTTTCCGCGATGATGATAAAGGGCACCATGGCAATAAACGCGAGGACTAACACCGGTAAATAGGCGAGCGCGTGCTGGTCTTTGGGTAAACCTGCGTGTTCAAGCAAGGCAATGGGCAGGGCAAAAAAGCTGATAGTGAGCAAGCAATGCAAGATCATGATGCTAAAGACCATACGCATTATGTCAGGGTTACGAAGCACATTAAGAAATTGTTTGGGTACCGGCTCAATATCGCGGTGGTTAATCAGTCGAGTAGGGGTGGGAACCCATAAATGTAATATGGCGATGCCGACAAGTGACAATAAAGCGGTCGACCAAAAGATACCTGATAAACCAATCCAATGTTCTAGTGCCGCGCCAGCGGCTAATGCGACGGAGAATGATAGGCCGATACTGATACCTATGCTCGCCATGGCTTTAGTGCGGTGTTCATCACGGGTTAAATCTGCCGTCAGCGCCATAATAGCCGCGGCAATAGCACCACTGCCCTGTAATAAGCGTCCAACAATAACCATATAAATAGAGTCGGCCAGTGCGGCGACAACACTACCCGCTGCAAATAACAACAAGCCGATAGTGATGACTCGTTTACGGCCAATACGGTCAGACAACATGCCAAATGGAATTTGTAATAAGGCTTGAGTAAGACCGTAAGCACCAAGGGCTAAACCAATCAAGATGGGTGTGGCACCGCTATATTGATCTGCGGCTAGAGAAAATACCGGCAAAATCATAAATAAACCCAACATACGAAGGGCAAAGATGCTTGATAAGCCCGCTATGCTACGTTTTTCTAAAGAGGTCATTGCGGATGAAGTGTTTTGTTTTTGCGTCATAGTAGTCGGTTGGCGTATATTCATCCGTCAGATCATTTATACGGAAGCTGCATGAAAAGTATAAGTATACGCGGTGCGCGCACCCATAACTTAAAAAATATTGACGTAGACCTCCCCCGTGATTCACTAATTGTAATTACAGGACTGTCTGGTTCAGGCAAGTCATCGCTTGCTTTTGATACGCTTTATGCAGAAGGACAACGTCGTTATGTGGAGTCCTTATCCGCTTATGCCAGACAGTTTTTATCGATGATGGAAAAACCCGATGTGGATCATATTGAAGGTTTATCCCCTGCGATTTCGATCGAACAAAAATCGACTTCACATAACCCGCGTTCTACCGTTGGCACCATTACCGAAATTTATGATTACTTACGATTATTGTTTGCGCGAGCCGGGGAACCACGTTGTCCGAGCCATGATAAACCTTTAGCTGCGCAAACGGTAAGTCAGATGGTCGATACGGTACTGGCAATGCCGGAAGGTCAGCGCATGATGTTGTTGGCACCCGTGGTGCAAGACCGCAAAGGCGAACATAAAGATGTGCTAGATAATTTACGGGCACAAGGCTTTGTTCGGGCACGCGTCAATGGTGAAGTGATCGAGCTTGATAACCCACCAGAACTTGAATTACGCAAAAAACACACTATTGAAGCGGTCGTAGATCGCTTTAAAGTCCGTGAAGATCTGCAGCAACGTTTGGCGGAATCATTTGAAACCGCATTGCTAATGAGTGATGGCGTTGCTCGTGTGGTCGCGATGGATGATGCAAGCAATACCACCCTGTTTTCCTCACGATTTTCATGCCCTAGTTGTGGTTATTCTATTGCCGAATTAGAACCACGTATGTTCTCATTTAATAATCCCGCTGGCGCTTGTGGCACGTGCGATGGCTTGGGCATTAAACAATTTGTCGATCCGGCACGTGTTGTGGCCCATCCAGAATTAAGTTTAAATGCCGGTGCAGTACGTGGTTGGGATCGTCGGAATGCCTATTATCATCAGTTATTAATATCCTTAGCCGAGCATTTTCAATTTGATTTAGAAACGCCTTTTGAGGCATTGTCTGATGAAGTTCGTAAGGCTGTTTTATATGGTAGTGGCCGCACCAAGATTGATTTTAGTTATATCAGTGACCGAGGTAAAAGTGTGGTGCGCAGTCATGCTTTTGAAGGTGTGATCCCTAATATGCAACGGCGGTATCTCGAAACGGAGTCGAATAGTGTCCGTGAGGATTTGGCTAAATATCATACCGTGCGAGCTTGTCCTGACTGTGATGGTGCGCGTTTGAATCAAGCCTCTCGCCATGTATTTCTGGGTGAAACCTCATTGCCTACTGTTAGTGATATGCCGATTGGCAAAGCAACACAGTTTTTTGAAAATTTAAGTTTACCGGGTAATCGTGGCGAAATTGCTAGCAAAATTGTCATTGAAATTTCCCAGCGTTTGAGCTTCCTCGTTAATGTGGGCTTGGATTATTTATCCTTATCTCGCAGTGCCGATACTTTATCGGGTGGCGAGGCTCAGAGAATCAGGCTCGCTAGCCAGATTGGTGCTGGGTTAGTCGGGGTAATGTACATTCTTGATGAGCCATCGATTGGTTTACATCAACGTGATAATGAACGTTTATTAGGTACCTTAACGCGGCTAAGAGATTTGGGTAATACCGTGATTGTGGTGGAGCATGACGAAGAAGCCATTCTTGCCGCTGATTATGTATTAGATATTGGACCAGGAGCGGGTGTTCATGGTGGTGAAATCGTTGCTCGAGGAACGCCAAAAGATATAATGGATAGTGAGCAGTCACTAACGGGTCAGTATCTATCGGGTAAACGAAAGATTGCGGTACCGAAAAATCGTGTGCCTTATCATGCTGGGCGGGCTATTTCAGTACGAGGCGCCTGTGGCCATAACTTGAAAAATGTCGATGTTGATATTCCTATTGGCTTGATGACGTGTGTGACCGGCGTATCTGGCTCAGGTAAATCAACTTTAATTAATGACACCTTATTAAAGATGATCTCTAAAACACTTAATGGTGCTTCTGAAGAAGCGGCACCACACAGTGATATTTTAGGCTTAGACCAACTTGATAAAGTGGTGGCAATTAATCAAAGCCCAATAGGGCGAACACCGCGATCTAATCCAGCCACTTACACGGGTATTTTTACCCCAGTTCGTGAATTATTTGCCGGTACCCCTGAAGCACGGTCACGTGGTTATACGCTAGGGAGATTTAGTTTTAATGTTAAAGGCGGTCGTTGCGAGGCCTGCCAAGGTGATGGTTTAATTAAAGTTGAAATGCACTTTCTGCCCGATATCTATGTGCCTTGTGATATTTGCCAAGGTAAGCGTTACAACCGTGAAACCTTAGATATTCGCTATAAAGGTAAAACAATTACCGATGTGCTCGATATGACGATTGAAGAAGCGATGGTATTTTTTACCAACATTCCAGTGGTTGCGAAAAAACTTGAAACCTTGATTGACGTTGGACTGACTTATATTAAGTTAGGACAAAATGCGACCACCTTATCGGGTGGTGAAGCTCAGCGGATAAAGCTGGCGAAAGAGTTATCGAAGCGTGATACCGGTAAAACGTTGTATGTGCTTGATGAGCCAACCACGGGTTTACATTTCTTTGATATCGAACAGTTGATGAAAGTCTTGCAAAGACTACGTGAACGAGGCAATACCATTGTGGTTATTGAACATAATTTGGATGTAATTAAAACGGCAGATTGGATTATTGATATGGGGCCAGAAGGTGGTTCTGGTGGCGGTATGGTGGTGGCGTTTGGTACACCAGAAGATGTCGCTAAAAATTCTGCTTCCCATACAGGGCATTATTTAGCACCGTTGTTGAATTAATATGAGTCGCTACCATAAACATGGAATGTTATTTGCCGTAATCATTTATGTGCTCTGGGTAGTGGCTTATGCTTATTTTGATTTTAAATTTGAAAAAAAACGTTTATATCAAACGATAGATAAACGGTTGGAGTATGCGGCACTTATTACGCCGGTTTTATTGCCAGAAAACTTTCATCATAAAGACTTGGCTAAGGGGGGGGGTGACACCTCAGCAAGATTTCAGCAATACCTTGAAATTATCTAAACTGACAGACCGCAATAGTGGCATTAAATATATCTACACGCTTGTTTTTAGAGACAATAAGATCTTTTTTACCTCGTCGAGCGCAACGAAAGATGAACGAGATACTGGGCAAGGGCTTACTTCTTTTTTTGACCAATATAAGGATGTCGATCCTCGTGTTTATGAGGTATTTAGTCTTAATCAAGCACGCTTTCTAGAGTACACCGATCAATGGGGCACCTTTCGTAGTATTTATATCCCTAAATACGCAGAAGATGGCAGTATATTTGTTACAGCCGCTGATATATCCCTTAGTGATATCCAAGCCATATTGAGTCAACGTCTTCGTACGACGGTGTTAGTGGCTATTTTATTTTTGTTTTTTGCCTATCCACTTTATCTATTATCAACTCAAAAAATAAAGCGAGCGGCCAAAGAGCTAGAACGTAAAGTTCAACTGCAAACGGCAAAATTAAGCTTAAATGAAGAGCGTCTTAATTACGCGCTCAAGGTCGCTCATCAAGGTTGGTTTGATTTAAATCCGCAAACTGGTGAGATACTCGTCGGCGATGAATATGCTCGCTTATTAGGCTATGAGCCCCAAGAATTTCATCCTTATTTACAGGCATGGCAAGTAAATATTCATCCTGATGACAAGCTAGCCGTTCAAAAGGCTTTTAAGCGAATGTTGGCAACAAACGAGTCGGTAGAATTAGAATATCGTAGAAAGTGTAAGGATGGTAATTGGATTTGGTTGCATTCTATTGGCGAAGTGGTTGAGCGTGATAACAACAATGAGCCAACACGTGTAATTGGTATCCATGCTGATATTACAGAACGTAAGCAGAATGATCAGGTACTGCGATTATTAGCGGAAAGTGGCGATGTTGGTAACGAAACTATTTTTCAACTCATGGTCAAGCAACTAGCACACTCACAAAATAGCCGTTATGCCTTTATTGCTTGTTTTAGTCAGACCATTGAAAATCAAATAGATACCATTGCTGTCTGGGCCAGTGACAATTACCGAGACAACTTTTCTTATTCTCTAGAAGGTACACCCTGTCAAGATGTAACCGAAACGGGTCTGTGTTTTTATCCTGATAACATTCAAGGCATGTTTCCCGATGATGCTATGTTGATGGAGATGGATGCAGTAAGTTATCAAGGGGTCATATTGAAAAACAGCCAGAATCAAGCGATTGGTTTGCTGGCCATTGTTGATGACCGGCCGATGACCATAGGTACTCATACCAGTAGCTTATTAAATAGCCTTGCGGTGCGGGCGGCAATTGAATTAGAGCGAATAGAATCAAGCAAGCAGTTAGTACTTGCGGCCCGAGTTTTTAACGATAGCCATGAAGCTATTATGCTGACGGATATTAATGGCGATATTATGAATGTGAATCCTGCATTTACTGAAATAACGGGTTATGAACGTAATGATATTCAAGGTGAAAATCCCAGCATATTTGGTTCAGGTAAAAACGGGCCTGAATTTTATATTGATATGTGGAAAAAAATCCATGCTACGGGCTTTTGGCATGGTGAGGTGTCGAATCGTAAGAAAAATGGTGAGCCTTATATAGAATTGCTCACTATCTCGGCATTAAAAGATGAACATGACAATATCTTGAATTATTTGGGTATGTTCTCTGATATTACTCAAAGTAAAGAGCAACAAGAAAAGCTACATTTAATGGCGCATTATGATGTACTTACGCAGTTACCAAACCGTACCTTATTTGCCGATAGGTTTTCACAAGCTGTTTCGCATAGTAAGCGTAATAGGACATTACTCGCTATTTGTTTCCTTGATTTAGATAATTTCAAACCGGTGAATGACCATTTTGGTCATGAGGTCGGCGATTTATTACTGATAGAAGTTGCCAAACGGATTAAGGCTGAACTAAGAGATGAAGATACGGTCTCTCGACAAGGGGGTGATGAGTTTGCACTAATCTTAAAAGACTTAATGTCTGCTGAAGAATGTGGTCCATTATTAACTAGATTACATCGGTCTCTTGCCGAGCCTTATCAGATTAATGGTCAACTTATTACGATTGGGGCCTCAAGTGGGGTGACGGTTTATCCATCAGATAACAGTGATATTGATACCTTGTTACGGCATGCTGATCAAGCGATGTATCAGGCTAAATTGGCCGGTAAAAATCGTTATAAAATATTTAATGCCGAACATGATTTAAAAACAATTCAACAGCAAAGCAAGTTACACGAAATACAACAGGCCTTACTCAATGACGAGTTATGTTTATATTATCAGCCAAAAGTAAATATGAAAACAGGCAAGGTCTTTGGTGCGGAAGCACTTATTCGTTGGCAGCATCCTGAAAAAGGACTCATCCCACCGCTAGACTTTTTACCTCTTATTTCTGGTACAGATTTAGAAATACAGGTCGGTGAATGGGTCATCAATCAGGCATTAAAACAGATGTCTATATGGCGTGAACAAGCAATTGCTCCTGAAGTCAGCGTCAACGTATCGTCTTATCATTTGCAAGAGAAGGGTTTTATTAAGCAGCTTCAGAGTGCCTTCGCAAACGTTCCTGAAATAAATTCTAAGCATTTTCAACTTGAAATTTTAGAGAGTAGTGCCTTAGGTGATATTCAGACGATAAGTCGAATAATTAAACACTGTAGGGATCGTTTAGGTGTCAAGATTGCTTTGGATGATTTTGGTACCGGCTACTCGTCATTAACTCACCTAAGAAGTTTGGCAATAACGACTGTCAAGATAGATCAAAGTTTTGTGCGAGATATGCTAGATGATCCGAGTGATTACGCCATTATTAATAGTGTTATTGGTTTGGCAGATTCATTTCATCGAGAAGTAATTGCTGAAGGTGTTGAAACCACAGAACACGGGTTGATGTTGTTGATTATGGGCTGCCATCAAGCCCAAGGTTATGGTATCGCAAGGCCAATGTCTGCCAGTGACGTTGTTGCGTGGCTCTCTCAATATAAGCCCAATCAGCAGTGGCTAGCGACAGCGAAGCAATCCTTAACGGCAAAACAGATTCAACTTAGATTATTAACGCTAGCAACACAGCAGTGGCAGCGATATTTTGAAAAAAACATCTTATCAAAGCCGTCACAAATAGAATATTGGCCGATTATGACCAAAAACAAGTGTCAATGTGGAACGTGGATTAAACGGGCGAGGAAAGATGCTCATTTTAGCAATAGATGGTTGACCGAATTTGAACAGGTGCATAATGAGATACACCTGACAGCCAATGACTTACTGTTGAAATATGAAAATGATCAGCAGGAAGAAGCTCGTTTAGGGCTTACTCAACTTCGTACAAGCTTTGATATTATGGATCTGTTAATAAGTTCGGAGATCATAGGTTAATGCTCTTAGAACAAGAACTAAAACTAGTTGTTAATAGTAGTGCGCCGATAGAATTATCTTCACTGGTTTTGCCAAATCATAGTATTGATGGCGATATCATGACTATGAGGCTGGTCAGCACCTATTTTGATACCGACGAATTGTATTTAGTTTCGCAAGGCGTGGGATTGCGGATGAGGCAAAGTGATGGCGTGTGGATGCAAACGGTCAAAACATCAGGTCATGTTCAAGATGGCTTACATCAACGTCAAGAATGGGAACATCAACTAGATGGCGCTGAATGGGATTTGGCAAAATTAAAACAAACACCACTGGCCGCGATAATTGAAAACGCGGCTATTTGGTCGAAGATTGGCCCTGTATTCACCACTGATTTTGAGCGTAAAACGCTTCAGCTTCACACAGAAGATGGCACGGAAATCGAGCTGGCTTATGATAGGGGGAGCGTCATTGCTGGCGAACTAACCCAAGCTATTCATGAAATTGAGCTGGAATTAAAAGCGGGCAATGTAGAGCAATTAAATGTATTGGCCAATGAGCTACAGCAACAATTGTCACTTAGTCCCAGCAATATCAGTAAAGCCAAAATGGGGTATCAATTAATTAGCTAGCAATGTTATCGAGTCGATAATCCATGGTTAGTTTCAAATTTCCAGGTGCGAATAATGGTCAGCATGTCATTACTTTTCAGTACATCCTCAGGAATGGCTGCGTAGGGCGCGCCGAGTCGAACAATTTTGACGGCGGCATCATCAAGTACTTTGTAGCCTGATGAGCGAGAAATCACAATACCACTTGGCGGTACACTGCCATCGGGGTTGATATCGACAGAAAGCATTAAACTACCATTTAGTCCGTCGCGTTTCGCCTCTTGTGGGTAATTCATATTGCCGATGCGTTCGACTTTCATTTCCCATGACTTCATATAGGCCGCGGCGGCGTATTCTTTGGTTGAGGCAGAAATACGCAGTTTTTTAGGTCGTTTGCTCAGTGATTGTGCCGCATTATCCAGTTGTTGTTGCAAACTGTCGATTTCATTCCTTGCCTGAAACATGATGTCACTGGCTGATAATGACGGCATGGCCTCGACTGGCTCAACAATGTCAGCTAGATCAACTTGTTCAACCTTACGTTTAGCAATTTTTTGAGTGACTATTTTTGCTTGTTGGGCTGGCGGCTTTGGTTTTGCCGGGATAGGTTTCGGTGGTTCAGGTTTTATTTCAGGAGTCTCGGCAACCACTGGTGTAGGTTCTACGAATGGTAATGGCTCACGTTCTGGGATCGGCTCATCTGCGACGGGTGCAGCTTCTGTCGGGGTCGATGATGCTGTTTCTTCTGAAACGGGAATGGGCGCATCGGGACTAGGTTCTGGTGATTTTTCATCCGTTACACCACCACCTTCATTATTAACTTGTGCTAAATAATCCGCCTGCTCTGGTGGCGTGTGGGTTTGTTGTTTTGCCAGAGTAATATCGAGACTAATTAACGGGGTGTTTTTGGGTGGTGAAGTGGCATCAAAGCTCACACCTAATATAATCGTCAAATGAATGATGACTGAAAATACTAAAGTGAAAATAAGCCGGTCAACAGCGGTGATTGTGCCCATATTATGGTGTCAGTTTTTCAATTTCACGAATAATCGGTGGATTAGCATTATTGATCAGTCGAACACGTTCTGCCATTTTGGGGCTCAGTTCTATCTGACCATCTGGTCGTACCAGCATAACACGGTCAATCCCCATCGCAGCCGCTATCTGTGGCCAGTCTTGTCCGGCGACTAATAATGCGGTTGCTGCCGCATCAGCTTCAGAGGCGTTAGTATGTAAAACCGTTACTGAGGTGGCATCACGTGCCGGTAGCCCCGTTCTAGGATCAATAATATGCGGGTAACGAATGCCTTCGTATTCAAAGAAACGTTCGTAATCGCCAGAGGTGAAGACGCTTTCATCACCTTTTAATGCGATGGAGGCCATCATGCCATCTTTGCGTGGGTGACGAATGCCAATGATCCAAGGTCGTTTACCGTGCGAACCAACGGCGCGTAGATCACCGCCAATATTGACGATGGCATTAGTGACCCCTAAATTTTGTAAAATAGTAATGGCTGCATCAACGGCATAACCTTTGGCAAAACCGCCAAAACCAAGCTTAACCTTAGGATTATCGCTAGTCAGTTCACCATTATTAATATGAATATCGGCCATAGTAGGGATAACACTTAACCACTCGTTGATCGCGGCTTCACTTGGCGGCGGATGCGAGACAAACCAGTCATCTTGATGAAAGCCCCATAATTCAAAGAGTTTGCCTGCGGCGGGATTAAATAAGTTGTTGCTGGCTGTAGCGAGTGATTTAGCTTGATTAATTAATGTGGCAACATCGGGCGTGACAGCGATGGTTTTGCCTTCGCTGATAGATTTATTAATAGTGGTTAAAACGCTGGGATGCCACGCGTGCCAAGTATTGTTAACGCCAGAAAAAGATTCTTCCAAAAGTGTCACGGTTTTATCTGCGGTAGCTTCATCTACACCATATAAACTGACATCAATTTCAGTGCCAAAAGCATCAAATTTAGCTTGCAGTGCTTTGTCATCATCACTACTACAGCCGCTTAATGTTAATAGGCAGGCCAATAGGAAAAAACGCAATAAGGTCATGATAACTGTTGCTCGATGCAGTCCATTAAATCAGCTGCAATATTAAGGTTAAATTGGGTATCTAATTCGCGAATACAGGTTGGGCTTGTGACATTGATCTCTGTGAGATAGTTGCCAATGACATCTAGCCCGACAAATAATAAGCCTTTTTCACGCAAGGTCGGGCCTACTTGTTGGCAAATCCAGCGGTCACGATCTGTTAAAGGTCGTCCCTCGGCGCGTCCACCGGCGGCCAGATTGCCGCGTGTTTCTCCTTCGGCGGGAATGCGGGCCAATGCATAAGGAACGGGTTCACCATTAATCATTAATATCCGTTTGTCGCCATCAACAATTTCTGGAATAAATTTTTGGGCCATCACTGATTTTCGACCGTGATCGGTCAGAGTTTCGATAATCACGCTGAAATTAGGATCGTCCTGTTTTACTCTGAAAATCGATGCGCCGCCCATGCCATCAAGCGGTTTGAGAATAATATCTTGATGCTGCTGATGGAATTCACGAATGAGATGTTTTTTCCGTGAGACCAAGGTTGGCGGACAACATTGTGGAAACCATGCTGTGTAGAGTTTTTCATTAGCATCGCGCAGACTTTGTGGATGGTTAACCACTAATACACCTGCTGCTTCCGCTTGTTCTAATAAATAGGTGCTGTAGATATATTCCATATCAAACGGCGGATCTTTACGCATTAAGATGGCATCAAGATCGGCTAAAGGTAGGGTTTGGCTATCACCTAATTCAAACCATTTGTCAGCATTTTCGAATACACGTAGTGGTTTCATCTCTGAGGAGACGATGCCTTGATGCAGAAATAAATCCTGCTGTTCCATGTAATACAACGACCAGCCCTTAGCTTGTGCCGCTAATAACATCGCAAAACTACTGTCTTTTTTAATGGTGATGGCTGAAATAGGATCCATCACGATGCCAATATGTCGAGTCATGCTACGTTACTCATGCTGTGAATTGAGGGTGAATTTTACCTGAAATTTGTGTTGTGAGTTTACTTGCCATCTTTTTGCCACAATTAATTGCCAGATTAGCTAAGTTCTATCCGTAAATTAGTCCCTTGTTATTGTAATGATCACCCTGATACTTAAATTATTAGGGAATGTTTTTGGATAAATGGCGAGAATGATCAATATCAACTTGCTCGGCGAGCTAACGTTAGCAGAACTTTCAGCATATTTAGGCATTAAATATCCAGTTTGCTACGACAAGCCAGCTGGATATTCGCTATAATCATAGGGTTTTTGATTTTAGATTGTGATGTGTAATAAATGACGACTTCAGTAGTAACGGTGGCGGAAACGCCAAAAACTTTTCAGGAACTCATCCTGCGGCTCCAACAGTATTGGGCGGAACAAGGCTGTGTCTTGCTTCAACCTTATGATATGGAAGTGGGTGCCGGTACGTTTCACCCTGCAACATTCTTGCGGGCAATAGGGCCTGAGCCTTGGAGTGCCGCTTATGTTCAGCCATCACGTCGTCCGACAGATGGCCGTTATGGTGAAAATCCAAATCGTTTACAGCATTACTATCAGTTCCAAGTGGTGTTAAAACCATCGCCAATCAATATTCAAGAGTTATATATCGGCTCACTGCATATGTTGGGTTTAGATACTTCTATTCATGATGTACGTTTTGTTGAAGATAACTGGGAATCACCCACCTTAGGTGCTTGGGGACTTGGTTGGGAAATTTGGCTGAACGGTATGGAGGTGACGCAATTTACCTACTTCCAGCAAGTAGGGGGACTGGAATGTAGTCCTGTTTCAGGTGAAATTACCTATGGCTTAGAACGTATTGCGATGTATTTACAAGGCGTGAGTAGTGTTTACGACCTTGTTTGGTCTGATGGTCCGATGGGCAAAGTGACTTATGGCGATGTGTTCCACCAAAATGAAGTGGAAATGTCAGAATACAATTTTGACCATGCCGATGTTGACAGTTTATTCACTAATTTTGATAACTATGAACGTGAAAGTGCGCGCATGATTGAAGCCGGATTACCATTACCAGCCTATGAATTAGTATTAAAAGCATCCCATACATTTAATTTATTAGATGCCCGTAAAGCTATTTCAGTGACCGAACGTCAACGCTTTATTTTGCGTGTCCGTACCTTGGCACGTGCGGTGGCTCAAGCTTATTATGATCGTCGAGAATCATTAGGCTTTCCGATGTTAGCGTCTGTTAATAAGGAGGCGCAATCATGAGTGATATGACAGCTAAGCGCGATTTATTAATTGAGTTGGGTACCGAAGAGTTACCCCCAAAGGCACTAAAAAAATTAATTCAAGCATTTGAAGCTGGTATTAAACAAGGTTTAGAAAAAGCAGAATTAAGTTTTGATGCCATTCGTTCTTATGCGGCACCTCGTCGTATGGCGGTGGTCGTTGATGGTTTAGCTATTCGCCAACAAGATCGCGTGGTTGAACGTCGAGGCCCTGCGATTGCCGCCGCATTTGATGATGATGGTAATCCAACAAAAGCCTTACAAGGTTTTGCTCGTTCGTGTGGCGCAACCGTTGATGATTTAGAAAAATTAGAAACGGACAAAGGAACATGGTTAGCTTTTAAACAAGAACAAAAAGGCGCTGAAACAGCCAGTTTGCTTGTTGATATTTTACAGCAATCGCTTAATGACTTACCGATTCCAAAACGCATGCGTTGGGGAACATTGCCTGGTGAATTTGTTCGCCCAGTACATTGGTTAGTCTTGTTGTTCGGTGATGAAGTTATTCCTGCAGAGTTATTAGGTGTGTCTTCTGGTCGTGAAAGTCGTGGTCATCGTTTTCATCATCCTGCAAAAATTCGCATTGATTCGGCGCAAAGTTATGCCCCGCAGTTACAAACAGAAGGTCATGTCGTGGTTGATATGGCGGCACGACGTGCAGCCATTCACGGTCAAGTCTTAGAGTTAGCAACGCAATTGGGTGGTCAGGCCGTCCTTAATGAAAATTTATTGGATGAAGTATCAGGCTTGGTGGAATGGCCAGTTGCCTTGTCAGGCTCATTTGATAAACGCTTTCTTGAGTTACCAGCAGAAGCCTTGATTTCTTCAATGGAAGAACATCAAAAATATTTTGCGGTACGCGATCAAGCGGGTGAGTTACTGCCATATTTCATTACTATTTGTAATATTGAAAGTCGTGATCCGGCTCAAGTCATTGCCGGTAATGAACGTGTAATCTTACCTCGACTCAGCGATGCGGCATTCTTCTGGGCAACCGATCGCAAACGACCTTTGGCCGACCGCCAAGCGCAATTAAAAACTATTGTGTTTCAAAATAAATTGGGAACGGTATTTGATAAGTCCGCTCGTGTTGCTAAATTAGCCGCCGTTATCGCCAGTGAAATTGGTGGTGATGCGGCTTTAGCAGAACGTGCTGCTTTGTTGGCTAAGTGTGACTTAGTGACTGAAATGGTCGGTGAGTTTCCAGATTTACAAGGCATTATGGGACGTTATTATGCGCGTTTAGATGGTGAGCATAATGAAGTTGCTGAAGCATTAGATGAGCAATATTTACCGCGTTTCTCAGGCGATAAATTGCCACAGACTAAAACCGGTCAAGCGGTGAGTTTGGCAGAAAAACTCGACACGTTAGTCGGTTTGTTTGGAATTGGTCAGCCGCCAACAGGGGTAAAAGATCCCTTTGCTTTGCGTCGTGCAGCTTTAGGTGCATTACGCGTGGTGATTGAGAATAAACTCGATGTTGATTTAGTGTCATTGTTAGAGCAAGCTCAACAAGGCTTTGATGGTACTTTGACTGAGCAAGATGTGACGTCGCAGGTAATGCGTTATTTATTTGAGCGCTTGCGTGGTTATGCGTCTGATCAAGGTTTCAAAATCGATGTGTTTGAGTCAGTATTAGCTGTTCAGCCTTCGCGGCCATTAGACTTTATGGCAAGATTGTATGCAGTCGCTGAATTTCGTCAATTAGAACAAGCTGAAGCACTGGCGGCGGGTAATAAGCGGATTAGCAATATTTTGCGTAAAAATGATGCTGAGGGTGATGTTGCCACGATTGATGTTACTTTATTAGTTGAACCTGCAGAACAAGCCTTAGCTGAGAAATTAGATACTGTTAGCTCGGCCATAGCACCCTTATTAATACAGGCTGATTATGCCGGTGTATTAAATATTTTGGCGGAGATGCGAGATACTGTTGATGGCTTTTTTGAACAAGTGATGGTGATGACCGATGACCTTGCGGTGCGAAATAATCGTTTAGCCTTACTTAATCAAACGCGAGCATTATTTTTGGGTGTGGCTGATATTTCCTGTTTGCAGGAATAAAAGGAGAAAATCGTAATGTCGCTGATAATACTGGATCGAGATGGGGTGATTAATCATGACTCGGATGACTTTATTAAGTCACCCGCGGAATGGCAACCTATTGAAGGCAGTTTAGAGGCGATTGCGCGCTTAAATTATGCAGGTTATCGAGTGATTATTATTACCAATCAATCTGGTATTGCCCGAGGATTACTTGATGTTGAAACGCTCAGTCACATCCACAGCAAAATGCGCCGAATGTTAGCGCAAGTCGGTGGCAAAATAGAAGCTATTTTATTCTGCCCTCATGGCCCTAAAGATGAGTGTTTGTGTCGTAAACCACAAGATGGATCATTCTCTGAATTGGCAAGTCGATTACGAATTACACTTGAGGGTGTACCCGCAGTAGGTGATTCTTTACGAGATATTATGGCAGCCCAAGCTGCTGGTGCCACGCCTATTTTAGTGCGTACTGGTAAGGGTGAGAAAATGCTGGCAAAAGGTATTCCTGAAGGCGTTGCCGTTTATGATGATTTAGCTGCAGTGGTAGATGCATTATTGGACCCAACAATCTAATGTTGTTATTTCGCTCTTTAATATTTGTTTTTTTTCATGTTCTGACTGCGATTGTCTTTTCATTACTCGGTGTATTGCTATGGCCCTTGCCATTCAATTGGCGTTACAGAGCTGTTAGCCGTTGGGCGGTGCTAAATCTGTGGCTGTTGGAAAAAATTTGTGGTGTTAGTTACGAGGTTGAGGGGCGAAAAAATATTTCAGATCAGGCCAGCGTTATTTTATGCAAACATCAATCTTCATGGGAAACTCTCGCATTACAAGCCGTGTTTCCACCTCAAGTTTGGGTGTTGAAGCGCGAATTATTATGGATACCATTTTTTGGCTGGGGTTTAGCCTCGTTAAAACCTATTGCCATTGATCGTGCCGCTGGCAGACAGGCATTAAATCAAATCATCGAGCAGGGTAAAAAACGATTATCGGCCGGTTATTGGGTAGTGGTATTCCCCGAAGGAACGCGGATACCTTCAGGTAAAATGGGCCGATTTGGCGTGGGAGGTGCAAAACTTGCGGTTGAGGCTGGAGTGCCGATTACGCCAGTGGTACATGATGCCGGCAAGGCATGGCCACGACATGGTTTTATTAAATATCCTGGTGTCATTAAGTTAGTCATTGGTCCTGTAATCAGTAGCCAGAACCAAACGGCGGTAGAGCTTAATCAGATTGTTCATCAATGGATGACAGATCAAATGTTAGTGTTAGAAGGTCAACAAGCAATAACTCCAGCGAAAGAGAGTGCAAGACATGGATAGAGCGGAAGGCATTTTACGATTGATGTTGGTGGATGATTCACTGACTGATGCTGATAATATAACCAACGTACTTCGAAGTGCAGGCCATACGGTTAGAGGTGCACGTCAAGAAGTATTGGCTGATTTAGAGCTAGCATTGACTGAATCATCATGGGATTTAGTTTTGTGTCGAGATACTTTGGCCGCAGTTTCACCACGGGATGTGCTTAATTTAATACACCGTCTGGGAAGAGATATCCCTTGTATCGTGCTGGTCACAAACGCTGAGAACTTGGCAGATTATTATCATCATAGTGCACAAGATATTATTCTGTTTGATGACACGGAACGTTTAAAGTTTGCAGTTGCAAGAGAGCTACAGAATTTATTTATACGTCGCTCAAGTCGGCGAAATGAACATGCCTTACGTGAAAGTGAAAAACGGGCAAAGTTATTATTAGACAGCTCGCGTGATGCGGTTGCTTATATGCATGAAGGTATGCATATTTATGTGAACCAAGCTTATTTAACCTTATTTGGTTATGAAGAGTCTGAAGATGTCGATGGTTTACCAATGTTAGATATGGTGGCATTAGATGACCATGCTAAATTTAAAGCCTTTTTGAAGCAATTCTCAGAGCAAAAAAACACTAGATCTCCGCAATTATCAGTGTTGTGCATGAAAGCTAATGGCGACAGTTTTCCCGCCAATGTCGAGTTTACTCATGCTGAAATTGAAGGCGAAGAATGTATTCAAGTGGTTGTCCTTGATCAAAATTCGCAGGAAGTTGCCGTTTCAGATGAGAAGTTATTATTACTACGCGATTATGATGTATTAACGGGCTTATTTAATCGTATTCGCTTTATGGATGAACTCGGCCTTACTGTTAGTAAAGCTAGTGATGGCAAAGGTATCTCTTCATTGTTGTATTTGGAGTTTGATAACTTTCAACATATTAAAGAAGATGTAGGATTAGCGGCCAGTGAAGATGTCTTGAAAGAAGCCGCTGGACTACTGAGTAATATTTTAGAAGATAATGAATTATTAGCGAGATACTCCGATCAAGTTTTTACCATAATCATTGCTAGTGGCGATAACGATTATGTTGATGAGCGCGCTGAAGCTTACCGAGAAATCATTGAAGCTTTCGTTTCTCATGCCAATGGCAAAATGGTTGATTTACGGTGCAGTATTGGCATTAGTCGCATTACGGAAAGTTTTTCAATAGAAGTCATTTTAGAGAATGCCAATAAAGCCTGTATGCAAGTGCAGAAAAAGGGCGGAAATACTGTTGCACGTTATCAAACTGCTAAAACTGAGAAGGGTGAGGCAAGTACGGATGATGCACTGTTTTGGCAGGGAAACATTCGTGATGCGTTAACCAATAATGGCTTTGTACTGAATTATCAGCCCATTGTCAGTTTGCATGGTAAAGAACAAGAGCTTTACGATGTTCTGGTTCGGATGAAAGGCGCGGATGGTCAACTGATTGTCGCTGAAGACTTTATTGACTATGCTGCCAATGATGCGTTGATGTTAGGAATCGATGAATGGGTTATAGCACAAGCCTTAGCTAGTTTGGTCGAGCATCGCAAAGAGCATCCCAAAACCCGCTTTTTTATTAAGTTATCCAAGCCTATGTTAGGGAAAAATGGATTTGTTGATTGGCTAGTCGCTTTATTACGCAGTCATCAATTAGATGGTTCAGCGTTAGTTTTTGAAATTAGTGAAACGGCAGCATTAGAAAATCTAGAGCAGGCTCAAGCGGTGATTATCAAGTTAAGAGCAATTGGTTGTGAATTCGGCTTAGAACACTTTGGATCAGGCTTAGATTTTTCATATAGCTTGAGTGTATTAGATGTTGATTATCTGAAGATTAATGGCTCATTTGTAGCAAATATGGCTCAAGATTCAGAGAATCAAGCGGCGGTGAAAGCTATAATCGAGATGAGTAAGCAAGCCGGTAAGCAATGCATTGCTGAGTTTGTATCGGATGCCAATAGTTTAGCTTTGCTATGGCGTTTGGGTGTCGATTATGCAATGGGCTTTTACATACATAAACCCTCCGATACGCCCGATTATAACTTTGAAGATGATGATTTATAAGATGTTTTTAAGCGGGCCACGTCAGGGTGGGGCCCTGCTGAAAGCGGCGTTGTTAGCTAACATTGCCGTAAGGCATTAATGCGGTGATCAATTCTAGGATGAGTCATAAATAAAGCACTTAATTTGTCTCGACCCGTAATGTCTCCTAAGGCATTCATATTGAGAGTAATGGCCTAATTCTAGTAATCCTTCGGAGCCGAGCTTGTGCGGAATTATTTTTCAAACTGTCGTGATTAGTTGTTTTAGAATTCTTTGTTCAATAAGCAGGTGTAATTGAGTCGCAGGAGTATGTTCATCAGCTTGGACTCGAGATGTACAGATGGGCTCACCCTGTTTGATGAGTCCGGCAGTCGGAAGATCGTGGCACTCTGCAGGCCACAACATATTGTCAGGAATAATAAGATCTGACATGGCGTAGTGATAAAACAACGACGCACAGCTTTGGTTTAAGGGGCTTTGTGGTCGCGGCAGTTGGCCTAAACAGGCATCAAGATGCAGCTGGAACAAAGTGACTGTGTTGTTAATAAGTTCTGCGGATGCACTTACGCGAGGATTAATTTCTAGGATTAATAGCTCATGTAGATCTGAGATGATGAAGTCTAGACTGTTTAAGCCCACTAAGGCTGTTGTAGCAGTGAGTTGATTAACCACTTTATGTAAGTAGTCGTTATGAGAGGCTGAAAGTTGCCAAGCTGATTCAATCCTACCAAGACGGAAGGGGTGTTGACTCTCAGGTGCAAGGTGCTGGCTATTAATGCTCACTAAGTGTGCGTGATGACCATCCGCTAAAAATAGGCATGACCCACTATTACCAGAAACAAAACGTTGATAATAAGACTCAGCCTCAATTTCATCTGTTCCCAATATAGCATATTGGATGTGTGTACCACCTAGGCTCGAGGCCTGTTTTTTCAGCCAGGCTAAATCATTGTGATCTATTTCATTAAACTGAGTATCGGGATAGTTGAATTCGTGTTGATCTAACAAATCGAAAAACAATGCAGGGGTTTTGATAGTGTGTATTGTGTCAGGCGTATTGCCAATAAGCTGAATATTGGCGGGTAGTGGAAATAGTAAGTGGTAACAGTGTTCAATGCCGCTACCACAGATAAGCATGCACTGTTCGCCCCGAGTTAGCTCTGACAGCGAGGAAAAAATAGTCTGGTGGCTTAGTTCGGCAAAGGGTGGGAGTGATTGCCAGCGTTCGGCAACCGCTAATAAATCGGTATCACCATAGCAATCAGCCACCCAAACCTTATAACCGGCTTGGGTGGCTGATTCTGCTAAGAAGCGCCCACTTTGTGCAAAAATCAGTATGGGAATATGCTGAGTTTGCATCGTGTTGTTTTAATTAAACGAGCTGACGAGCACCATCAAAGGCATTACGGAAATCAAGATAGACAGGTTTTTCAGCTGCTAGCGTTTCTTTTAGTAATGCATGTTGTAGTTTGTATTTCACATTACCTACCGCAAGTGCACCAATACCGACGGCACCTTTAGAGTTTACGGCATGAATGAGCGGTTCACCTGAATCCATGATACCGAGGCCTTCAATACCCAATGGTGAAACAGCATTAACATCGCCTGCTACTTTGAGCTGCTTAGCATCTTCTAGCACCGAAGAGTTCAATACTTGAATTCCTGCTTTCGCAGTACAAAAAACCAGATCCGCATTTGATAATAAACGTGCTTTATCGGCATCAGATGCTGCTGCAGTAGCTCGTAAACTAACGCCGTAACGGGTTTTAGCTTCTTTAGCAAAATCGAGCGCGGTATCAATTGAAAAGTGATCAACAATAGTTGTATCCGCACCTTGTTGAGCCACGATCACCGCCGTAGCTAAACCAACCGGACCTGTTCCACCAAAGACAACGGCGCGCATGCCAGATAATGGTAAATCAAAATTTTTCTTCAAGTCACGTTCGACACAAGCAACTAATGCTGCGGCAGTTGTGAATGCGCCACTTGGATCAGCAAAGACAGAAACCTCAAAAGGAGGAACCATAGCCTTTTTAGCCGCATCTAACATGTCCATTGCCAGACCGATATCTCGGCCACCAATAAACACGCCCGTTTTTTTCACGCCAGAGGGGCCACGAGAGAAAATAGCATCTTGGGTTAGACCCGCCACTTCTTCTAATTTGACATTACTATAAGGAATGATGACTTCGTAGCCAGCATCTACAGCCATATTAATATCAAATGGACTGTTATGAACCATAGGGTCAATCATATGAACAATCGAACGTTTTGACATGTTTATTCCTTAAATTGTAGTTTTAGTGATGTTTTACCAACATCATAATCGTTATTAGCTTGCCGTTTCAATAATTGCACCCTGCTTATCGGCCTGAGCAATGCTAAAAGTAAGTTGATTGCCAGTAGGCAATGCTGATTGAGCGAAAGTTTTTAAGTCGTTGATGAGCGATGTCGCGGTAATTTCACTACCAACAAATACAACGCCAGTTGGCCCCCATGAACTTTGTGCTATGCCAGTGTGGCCAAGATTAAGTGCATGTTCAAGTACTTGTGCTACGTTATCACTGGTATAACGACCGCCTTGAGCTGGCGCAAAGTGGTCACCAATTAATCGTTGAATCTTAGTTATAGCATTACCAAACTGGTCGAGTTCTTTTTCCACGATCGCTGGTAATAATTGCATTAGGCATAAGTGACAAATAGCCTGTGAATTGACCAGTGGAAATTTAGCGAGAGTAGTGAATGCCGTTTTTTCTTGCTGGCCATGTACACCCTTATGTTCAGGATCCATAATCAGTACCATTCGCCATTCATTAGGTAATTGATGGTGTGCTAATAGAGGAGGGGGAGTGCTATGGTTGGGCTTATTACCGCCATCCATAATAAAACCACCGAATTCAAAAGTCGCAATACCAATACCTGAACGTTTACCACGACCTAATTGTTGAGCTATCTCAGCCGTTGTTGCCTTGATGTCATATAGACGACATAGTGCCGTGCCTATGGTCAGTGCTAATTGTGTGCCTGAACCAAATCCAGCGTGATCAGGAATCAGTTGTTCGATAGTGAGCGCTACATGCTGATCTGTAGCCGCAATATTATTGCCTAAAGTCTGAAAAAACTTAGTGAGTAATGCTTCAGCTTTTTGAATGATTTGCGGGCTGGCACATTGACCTGTAACACTGACGTGCTTCGCTCTTTGCACCTTAATAATCGTATAGTGACTATTTATGGTAAGCCCGATACTGCCAAATTTTCTGCCAGAATCACCATTAAGATCAAGAAAACCTAAATGGAGTCGAGCTGGAGCGCTCACCCGCACAGTAATGTTCGGATGAGTGTTGTTATTTAGCTTGGACGTCACTATTCGCTATCGATCTTACAAGCAATATCGTAGATAGTTGTTTCATCTAGGAATTGATCATTCGATTCAAATAAAGATGATACAGAACCACGATGGACTTTCATTTTAAAGTTTCCAATAGCAATGGCGCCATAGAATTTAATACCTTCTTTCTCTGTACCGTTGTCCATAACTTCCATGCCTTCAACACCAAGAGGTGGCACCGCGTTGACATCGGCAATGACTTCTAATGTATCGCTTGCTGACCATGCGGATTTTGGTAATACACATACCCCTGCTGGACCGCTAGCGATGACAACATGAGCATCTTTTAATAATCCTTTCACCGCTTCATCACTACGACTTTCACCTGGCGTAACATCCACGCCATAAGCCGCTTTCATTTGATCAGTAATGACCTTCGCTCGCGCTAAACTACGGGAAGTAATAACGACTTTGCTGGCACCTTCTTTTAAGAAATAAAGTGCAGAACGTTGACCTACAGGACCGGAGCCTAAGATAACAACTTTCTTACCTGTAATGTCATAGTTGGTCATTACTTTGCGAGCAATAGCTGCCGCCGTTGTATTGGAGCCATTTGGGTCAAGCATTACCGATACTCGAACAGGGCCAAAGAAGGCTTTCTTCACTGCCTTACCGACGAGTTCGCTAGCAGCTACGTTTGAGCCGCCAATAAAAATAGCACTGTTTTTTAAGTTTTTTCCACCGCGAGTAAAGATCATGCCATGAACATGGGGTGTTACATTGTCGCGAGTTACACCGCCATATGCCATGATATTGTCTACTCCCGCATCATATGCAACTGCTTGGTCAAATGCACTAACAACAGAGTCGGTATCAAGATGAAGTAACAATTTTTTCATAGGTCTCTCCTGCCCAGTGGTATGGGTCTATATATAAGTTATGTAAAGGTGTAAAACTACAAAGTTTACCTTAATTACTTTAACTTATCATGCCGTTGAGAATAAAATTCTCGATGTTGTTGTCTGTCTAGATGAATACGAATAGCTAAAGTTCGGGTATGATGCAAATTTGTGTATCAACGTGTTTAAGGAACTATAAGGTTGACGCATGAGTCAGATGAAATCTCACGAAGAATAATTTAGGAGTTACTTGATGAATAAAGCGGGTTTAACACTGTTAATGGCTGGATTGCTTGCGTTGCCAGGGATTAATTCGGCCAATGACTTTACAACTGTCACACGTGTTCAATATGTGCAAGATTGTATTGCGTCTAATCAGGGAAAAATGAATATTTATGAAGCAACAAATAAATGTTCATGTGTTATTGATAAATTAGCAGAATCGTTTACACAAACTGAATTTGAAGATGCTGACACTGGATTCCAATACCGCAACTTACCAGGTGACCGAGGAGCGATGTTCAGAGATGATGCCGACGTGGTCGATGGTATCAGTGAATTTAAAAAAGCCCATGCAGAAGCCTATAAAAGCTGCCGGATGAGGTGATAATAAAAAAACTTTCACGTAGAATTAAAAAGGCCGTATTCTAATACGGCCTTTTTATTGATAAATTTTAATGTCTACTAAATATCTTTATGTTCACTAAAAACTTGGTTTTTACTGTCAGTCGCTTCCGCTTTTAATGACCCTTTTTCTGCTGGTGTAAAAGTAAATCGGATGCTTGGATCTTCGCTAATAGAAATGCCCGTATCAGCTGATATTAATGGTTTATCGTTATAAGTGATATTAATGTTTTTCACGTAATGTGCGGCGATATATCGACGTGAAGCTTGGTCAAACTGTAGACCACTGTAGTTAGGATGGCTAATAATCACTTGTGCTTGCACTGGCTCACCAACGGCAGGTGTTCGCATCCGAATTTGCATCTTACCTAAACGGGCTAAGGCTGCGGCAGCATCTTTACCGGCAGGGGCACTACAACCACCCGATGCTTTTACAAAGCGGGATACCATATGTAATGAACCATCGTTCATTTCAGCGATAGCACGCACGAAAGTGTATTGATCGATACGCATACGGGTAGAAATATCGATTAAACCTAATTCTGGCGATAAGTGAAAGTTAGCTGAATAAGGTTCAGGATTATTATCAATCACGATGTGAATGTTTTTGATGTATTTTTCGGCAGATTGAGGAACGAGTGATTTAACTGTGATTGGAACTATTGCTGCATCTTCGGCTCGTTTAGGGGCTTCAATCACCAATAGATCATTAGCATCTTCTTGAATCACTTTATCACCAAAGTAAGCCACTTTCAGTGTCGGCCATAAAGGTTCTTGTGGCGTGGCGGCATAGGCCGGTAGCCCGAATGACATCAGGGCTAGACTGACGATAAAAAGATTAAATATACGACTAGACATGGTTTCTCTCCATTGTTTTATTATTCCCATTCGAGTTCAACGAATGATGCTGTGATGTTACGACGATGATATTGCTCGAAAAGTTCCCAATTATTGGCTACTTCAAGCCCTACTGTTTTGGTCGCTTGCTCAATGGTGCCCATATTATTGATGATTTCGCGAGTTTCATTTCGTAATACCGTAAAGTATTTTATTTGTGCTAACAAGCCTTGTTGCCATTCTTTACTGCTAGCTTTGCCATGACCAGGAATGACAAAATTAAGATCCATAGACTGTAGTTTTTGCATCGTTGTGAGCCAACCATTAATACTGCCATCGAGTACCGGAATGCGGCTCATAAATAACAAGTCACCTGTCCACAGCGTTTTAGTGGTGTTATCTAATACTGTCAAATCATTGTCGGTATGAGATGTTGAATAGGCGGTAAGTGTTAACAGGCGATTTCCGAGATCAATAGTAATTGGCTGATCTATTGAAACAGTAAGTGTGGGACTGATGAATTCAGTGCCGGTGTATGATTTTCCTAATATCTCTTTGAAAGTCTTAGCAAAATAATCTTGTCGGGCTGCGATGGCCGCAGGCAGTTTTTCATGACCAATAACTTGGGGGGCATCAGCTTTAAAAGCCGCGTTGCCTAGCATGTGATCGGGATGAACGTGACTATTGATAACATAACAAATAGGCAAGTCAGTATGCTTTCTGACTGCGCGCCGTAAATATGTGCCTTCAAGATAACTACCACCACTATCAATTACCGCGACACATCGCTCGCCGATGATAAAGCCAACATTGGCAATCGCACCAATATTAGCTTCTGTAGCATCTTCATGGATACCTTGATGATAGAAAATGCCTGCGCTGACTTCTGATACTGAATAATTTTCGTCAGCATAACAAGAGGTTAAAAACACAGAGACCAATAAACCTGCGAACTTTGAAAGTCTTTTCATGGAAATCAACAACCATATATATAGAGTACATGCTGGTACAATAACCGATATTTGAAATCATATTCCAGTTTGAGAGATAAATACATGACCATTCGCACGCGATTTGCCCCTAGTCCTACCGGTTACCTTCATGTTGGCGGTGCCCGTACAGCATTATTCTCATGGCTGTATGCTCGTAAACATGGCGGAAAATTTATTTTAAGAATTGAAGATACTGATTTAGAGCGGTCAACCGAAGAGTCCGTGAACGCTATATTAGAAGGTATGACTTGGCTCGGTCTTGAATATGACGAAGGTCCTTTTTATCAAACGCATCGTTTTGATCGTTATAAAGAAGTTATTGCAAAGCTATTATCTCAGGGTGATGCATATTATTGTTATTGCTCTAAAGATGAGTTGGACACGATGCGAGAACAGCAACGTGCCAATAAAGAAAAGCCACGTTACGATGGCCGTTGTCGCCATCTAACAACGCCACGAGATGGCGTGCAGCCCGTTGTGCGATTTAAAAATCCACTTGAAGGTAGCGTGATCGTTAAGGATGTAGTTAAAGGCGATGTAGAATTTCAAAACAGCGAATTAGATGATTTAGTCATTGCACGACCTGATGGCACACCTACTTATAATCTAACGGTTGTGGTTGACGATTTAGATATGGGAATGACTCATGTTATTCGAGGTGACGATCATTTAAATAACTCACCAAGACAAATTAATATTTTTACAGCATTAGGTGCTGAGCCACCTGTTTTTGCCCATCTTCCTATGATTTTGGGTGATGATGGTGCACGCCTATCTAAACGTCATGGCGCCGTAGGTGTGATGAATTTCCGTGATGAAGGTTTCTTGCCTGAAGCTTTATTGAACTACTTAGTTCGTTTAGGTTGGTCTCATGGTGATCAAGAAATTTTCACTATTGATGAAATGGTGCAGTTTTTTGATATCAAAAACGTGAACAAGTCGGCATCAAGTTTCAACACGGATAAATTATTATGGCTCAACCAGCAATATATCAAAACGAGTTCACCGGAACACATTGCTCATTATTTAAGTTGGCACATGGGGGCCATTGGTATTGATCCAACGCAGGGCCCTGAGTTGACCAAGGTGGTGGTGTTACAGCAAGAACGAGCGAAGACCTTAGTAGAAATGGCGACAAATAGTGTCTTTTTCTATCGAGAAATAACTAAGTTTGATGATAAAGCGGCACGTAAAAATCTAACAATAGATAGTATCGTGCTGTTGGAAGACATGCAAAATCGATTATCAGCAATACCGGAATGGTTAGCTGACCCCATTCATGCCCAAATAAAAGACTGCTCAGTTGAACGAGATGTCGGTATGGGTAAAGTAGCACAACCTATTCGGGTGGCGATTACAGGAAATACCATGTCACCGCCTCTTGATTTGACATTAGAGTTACTGGGACGCGAACGCACGTTAGCCGCTATCACTCTGGCGCTAAAATGGGTTAAAGATAATGTTGAAGCTCAATCATAAAAGTATTTAGGTTTTACTACTAGAGTATGAGGTATGAGCGCATTTTAGTGGCGTTGGCTGTGGGAAGGGTCAGAATTAATGAGAATATTAAAGATCTACCACTAAAGTAATAATCCTTTGGTTTCACTGACTTAGCGTGTCGGGAAGTTTTTCCCGAAAATAATATGGAAAAAGTCTTAGAAAAACTAGGAGAGATGCTTGACTATCAGTTTCGAGACGATTAATGTTTCAACACGCATGGAACTCAGAACGAGTTCAATCGTGTCGTAAAAATAACTATAAAGCAATTAGAGGAAATTTTTAATGAAGCTGAAAACATTATCAATCGCAATGATGGCATTAGCCGCTACTGGTGTAGCTGCAGCTGATGAAATCTTACAAATGCAACAAAATGAAAATAACTGGGTGTCTGCTGCCGGTAACTATAATAACCAACGTTATAGCAAACTAGCTCAAATCAACAAAGATAACGTTGCTGATTTGAAAATGGCTTGGACGTTCTCTACAGGTGTTTTACGTGGCCATGAAGGTAACTCTTTAGTTATCGATGGTACTATGTATGTTCACACCGCATTTCCTAACCTTGTTTTCGCATTAGATTTGAACAACGACGGTGCGATCAAATGGAAATATGAACCAAAACAAAACTACGATGAAACTGTACCTGTCATGTGTTGTGACACAGTTAACCGTGGTTTAGCATACGGCGACGGTAAAATCTTCTTGAACCAAGCAGATACTACCTTAGTAGCTCTAGACATGACTAGCGGTGCAGTTGTTTGGTCTCACAAACGTGATGATGCTAAACGCGGCGCAACGTCTACAGGTGCTTCACACGTATTTAAAGATAAAGTATTAGTCGGTATTTCTGGTGGTGAGTTCGGCGTACGTGGTTACGTTAAAGCTTATGACTTGAATGGTGCTGAGAAATGGCAAATGTACAGCACAGGTCCTGATGCTGAAATGGGTTTCGATCCAGCTAAAACAATGGAAATGCTTAAACCAGTTGGCAAAGATTCATCTTTGAAATCTTGGAAAGGCGACCAATGGAAAATCGGTGGTGGTACAACTTGGGGTTGGTTCTCTTACGATCCTGATTTGAACATGTTCTACTACGGTTCAGGTAACCCATCTACATGGAACCCTGCACAACGGCCTGGTGACAACAAATGGTCCATGTCTTTATTTGGTCGTGATTTAGATACAGGT
>JAGXHJ010000042.1 GCA_024636315.1 Methylophaga sp. | reverse complement strand
ACTCAGATCGAGCATTCACGTCACCGGAGTATGAATGGCTTTATGCTCAATCTGATTGGTGGTCTTATTGCTTACTGTCTGAAAGAGAGTAAGCCAGCATTAAATCTTACGCGTGAAGAATTTGAATTATTGGTCAGACCTTAACCCGATCTCAGGTTATTTAAATAGTTGGTAGCAAAATTACTGATCAGACAACATTCTTTGCTCTAGATCTTCCCATAGGGAAAGGCGAGAAGCACTGCCAATACGCTTGCCTTCACCACGTGATTTAGCTAGCCATAAACCATCACCATTAAAACTATAAACAGGGACTAAATCAGTCCGTAAATTAGCGGGTTTGATTTCAGTATCAAGATTATCTAATACCAATGGGGTTGCACGTTTGTCTTTATAATAGGTTAGGACCATATGAGCTTGACCTATTTTAATGGCTTTAACATAGGTAATGCGAAGTTTGTCTTCATCAACGCCGAGTTGCTTAAGTGTAAAATATTTAGCTATCGAATAATCTTCACAGTCTCCAGCGCCAATTGATAAGGCTTCTATTGGTGTTGCCCAATAATCTTCTTTTCCCCATAAAGCTTGGTCATTAATAAATATCATGTTGGTATTGAAAAAACGATTAACAACAGTCAATTTTTCATCATCTGATAAATCTTGAGATGACTGAATAAGTGTCTGCCAAGCTTCAACACGTTGACGAGCAAATTTATTATATTTTGCTTCTATTTTTATAAGTAAAGCTTCGCTGATCTCGCCTTTTGCAACAAGTGAACAGGACAGCAACAAAAACAGTGTAGCAACAATACCCAAAATGGCATTATTGGAAATGCGTAGCCGTTTTTTCATGGCAATCATGACAACAGTCTTAGCGACCTATGCCGTAAATGCCCGATTTTTTGACGAATTCAAAATCATCCTCTTGGCTAACGCCTTCCGCAATAACATTAATATCCAATAAACTTGATACTTCATGCATGATATCTAATAGATCAGACTTATTGCTATCAGCTTGAATATCTTGGGTTAAATTGCGTGCTAAACGGATATAGTCAATATGTAGTTCTTTTAATAAATTAATCGCGATAATGTCAGATGAGTAGCGTTTGAGTAAGGTTTTTGCCCCTAAAGCTTTGACAAATAGACTAAAGTTGGCAAATGCTGTGAGGTTTTTCGCTGCAGAATAAGCCGTGACACTGAACACTAAAAGCCCCGGACTAAGCATTGTGAGCTCAATTCTGGCTTGTAGCCATGCACAGAATGAAGACGATGAGACTGCTGTCATTGAGAGATTGATTGTCACCGGAACGGACTGTTGAGTATGTTCCATTAATAAGATGATTTTATTGACAATGCATTTATCTAATTCTTCTTCTAAGCCAAACTCTTGAGCCATAGAAAAGAAGGTACCAATAGCTAAGGGGTTTCCAGTCGAATCTTTCACTAAAGTAAATGCTTCTTCCATGATCTTAACTGGGTTTTCGCCGTCATAATTATAAGCATCTGACGTTAACATTATCTCAGGCATATTGTTTTCAATAACGTTATTAATCGTTGCTTTCCAGTCTAATTCACTCATTGAACTCATACTTTCTTCTTGAATGAAGTAGGCGTTATGACCAATCTTTCGTGCTTGTTCATAGGCTTCGGTCATCGCAGGAGACAATTTATTAAAGTCACTACTACGTTCAAACCGTATGATGCCCATATGTACTAAATCATCAATATAATATTGTTGGCCTAGGTCAGCGATAGCAACTTTGAGTGAGTCAGCTAGTGCAATAATCTCGTCTTTATTAAGTGTCGGGCAAAGTAGCGCAAACTCTGAGCCATATAATCTATAAGTACTTAAGCGTGGTTCTGACTGTTGCACCTGTTCTAATAACTGAGCAAATTTGATCAATAATTGATTAACGGCTTCATTGCCCTGGTTTTTGGCGATACTGGCCAGATCATCAAATTTAATAATGGCCGCATAACCAGATTGTCCCATCGACAATATTTCTTTTAAATTCACATAAAAGGTGGCTTGGTTTAATAATTTAGTGAGTGGGTCACGTTTCAAATTTTCACTCAAAGAAGCGAGTTTACTATTCAGTCGGGCTATTATCGAACCAATTTTAAGCGACATGATGTTCATGGATTGAGCAACATTTTTTACTTCAAGTGTCCATGGTAAATTTTCTATCACTGTAAAATTACCCGCAGAAATGTCATTCGCTTGTTTTTCAATTGCTCGTAGAGGTCTCAACGTAAAACGAAGCGTTAACGCCAGTAAACTAATAGCGATTAAGAAAATAATGAACGAAAACTTAAGTGTTGTTTTGCCTTGTTGATAAAGTTTTAAATAGCCATAACCAGGGTTAGTGGTTACCGATAAGGTGCCGCTAATATTCCAGCCAGAGCTTATCTCTGAGACTGCGGTAGCTACCTTCATCGGCATCAGCGAGGCCAGCCACGAAGGTACCCCAGCAATTTCGTCTGCGCTAGTCAGGGTGACTAAAGCCTTGCCATCAACATCGACTAAACTCATCTCCTTGTAATAACCCATATCAAAAATAGCATTCATCATCGTGCGAATGATCGGGTCGTCTTCATTCGACATATAAGGACTTATCGATAATCCTAACGATGTCGCCGTATCTTGCACATGAATCTCTGATTCAACTTCAAGGTAACTTTTAATATTGCCGATACTTAAGACAAAATTAACCGAAAAGACTATGAAAAAGATAAGGCTAATTAACAGTAATAATTGTTTAGACAGTGACATGGTCGTTACCTACGAAATAAGTTGAATACGTTAACTATAAAAATATACTTAAAAGTCATTACAAGCCAGCTTAATTAGCTTTAAGCCTTATTTGGGCATCTTCTATTAATTTAATAAGATTAGCTTCACCCCCTATAAAAGCCATCATAAAATCTTGGCCAGTCAGTGGTTGTACCGGGGCAATATCTAATTTTAATTGTTTTGGATCGCTACTGAATTTCATCATTTCATCAATGAGTGGTGCAAGTACTGGACCCCAATGTTGCGCGGCAGTCATTTGTAATTGCTGCAGTTGAGCAATACTATCGAGGGTTAATTGATCATTTGTTTTGCCTGTTTGTGTACTAATATCTGCTCTTATTTTTTCAATAAGCCCGGTATTTTTATAGGTTATCGATAAGCTATTTAATGTTGAATTCAGTGCTTCAGACATCGCTTGGGCTGGGATTTGTGTTTGTTGTCTCTCGACTGTTGTTAGCCATCCCATATTGCCCAATGTGGCTTTACTATCAAAAAAGAAATTATCTTCAACAGTTTGGGTTAATGACAACTTTAATAGTTTTTGAGTTGGGTCAAGTTTATAAGATACTTTGGTCGAAAAGGGGATGGTGTCACCCAAGATACGTACTAGTGATTGTAAACTGGTACTTGTTTCTACCATCGCTCTTTTAAGATGAAGTTCACCATGTTTGATGTTAATACTCATCTCTTGGGGTAACTTATTTTGATTATCGTTCAAATCTTGCCAGCTGAAACCCTTCATTACTATATTGCCGAGGTGGATATCAGCTTCTAGGTCATTCCCTATAATCCAAAAATCAGTAATTTCGACCGTTTGGGTTAGTGGTGAAGCATCAACAGATGAATAACTCAGCGCCATACCTTGTGATTGGGCCTCATCTACTAGCGATATCATTGTTGCAGTAGCGCGTGAATCGGCCTGACGATCCAGATAAAAATATGACCCTGCTAAAGCAGTAGTAACTATGCCGGCAATGACTAATAGGCTGGTACTTCCTTTCATTTTAAATCTATTTTTATTCAAGCTGGAACTCCATATGTGTTTATTTTTTATTATCGCTATCAATATAGCATGCAAGTACTAGCTATGTGCAGTGATGCCAGTGAAAAAAGATATCGTTTTACTGTATAATTCGACCACAATTTGGTGTGATACAAACAATGATTATGCCATGCGCTATTTCCCTATCTTAGTGCTCAAATAGACCTTCTAATAGTTCTATTCAATATTAGTCAGGCAGACAGCTGCTTAGCGTCTTTACAACAATTCAAAATAATAAGGAAAACAAACAATGCTGTTATCAGCTAAACAAGACTGGCTGGGCAATATTCGTGGCGATATTCTTGCCGGAATTGTCGTTGCCATTGCACTTATACCAGAAGCCATTGCGTTTTCTATTATTGCTGGCGTAGATCCTAAAGTAGGACTTTATGCCTCATTTGCTATCGCTGTTATTATCGCTATTGTCGGCGGACGAGCAGGTATGATTTCGGCTGCTACGGCTGCTACAGCCTTACTTATGGTCACCTTGGTCAAGGACTTTGGCCTGCAATATCTTTTGGTGGCAACCATACTTGCTGGTATTTTGCAGATTATAGCGGGGTATTTAAATCTCCATAAGTTTATGAGCTTTGTGTCTAAATCCGTAATGACAGGTTTTTTAAACGCTTTGGCGATACTGATTTTTATGGCGCAGTTACCTGAGTTGCTCAATGTGACATGGCATGTTTATGCTTTAGCTGCCGCCGGTCTAGGCATCATTTATCTATTTCCTTATGTACCGGTCATTGGCAAAATGTTGCCATCACCGCTGATTAATATTATTGCTCTGACAGCACTGGTTTATTTTTTAGGAGTAGATGTTCGTACGATAGGGGATATGGGTGATTTGCCTGATACCTTGCCAATTTTCTTATGGCCTGATGTGCCGTTGAACCTCGAAACTTTGACTATCGTCTTACCATATTCTTTATCTATTGCCGTTGTAGGCTTATTAGAATCACTGATGACGGCCAATGTAATTGACGAACTCACCGATACCCAAAGTGATAAAAAACGTGAATGTAAGGGTCAAGGGATTGCGAATATTGGTTCAGGTTTAATTGGTGGTATGGCTGGTTGTGCGATGATTGGTCAATCTATTATTAATGTTAAATCTGGTGGTCGCGGTCGATTATCTGCGATGACAGCCGGGATAGTGTTGTTGATCTTAGTCGTCTTTTTAAGCGATATTTTGAAGATTGTACCGATGGCCGCTTTGGTTGCGGTGATGATCATGGTATCTATTGGTACGTTTAACTGGTCATCATTGAAAGAACTTAGAACCAATCCTAAAAGTGCATCTGCAGTCATGATTGCCACAGTGGTAGTGGTAGTGTGGACACATAATCTAGCTTTTGGTGTATTTACTGGAATATTAATTGGCGCACTATTTATGGCACAACGCCTAAGCCAATTTATGTATATTGAATCCCATTATGATGAAGCCACAGATACCCGTAGTTATAATGTAGTTGGGCAAATCTTCTTTAACTCATCTGATAAATTTATCAGCCTATTTGATTATAAAGAAGCCGTTGATAAAGTGGTGATTGATGTTCATCGTGCACATTTTTGGGATATCACTGCGGTTGCAGCATTAGATAAAGTCGTCATTAAATTGCGTCGCGAAGGTGCTGATGTCAGTATTATCGGTCTGAATGAAGCGAGTGAAACCTTATTAGATAAGTTTGCTGTGCATGACAAACCAGAAGAAATAGAAAAAATAATGGGAGGACATTAATTATGACTATGATAGATAAAAAGTGCATTCTGGCTTGTATTGATGGTTCAGAATTAAGTGATGCTGTGATTGAGCAGGCTATTTGGCTTGCGAAGAATAGTCAGTTTCCTATTAAGTTTCTGCATACCATTGAGCATTCACATCTCAGCGAGCACGTACACCATGAAGGTACTCTCACGCCGAATATGACTGAAAACTTACTGAATGAACTCTCTGATGAAGAAAGAACAGAAAGTAAGCATTTGATTGCTGATGGCAAAACTATCTTAAACAATGCGGTTCAGCGCGCAGAGCAAGCAGGTCTAACAAATATCATCGCGAAACAACGTCACGGCACCTTATCTGAAGTCTTACAAGATCTTGAGGTGGAATTCGAGATTGTCGTGTTAGGTGCTACAGGGCAAGATCATAATGGTGATAAAAAAGGTTTAGGTTCACAACTAGAAGAGGCCATTAGAGTTACTCATCAACCTATAATCATTGTGAAAAAACCGTTTGTGGCACCACGTAATTTAATGTTGGCTTATAACGGTAGTCCAACGTCTAAAAAGGCGATAGAAATCATCAAGAAAGATGTGTTTTCTACACAATCATTTAACATCCATATTATCAGTGTTCAGAAGAATATAGAGGATGCACAACGTCTGGTTGATGAAGTTGAAATGGCATTATCCTCGGTTAACTGCATTTTAAAAACAACGGCATTAAAAGGCGATCCTGTTGAACAATTAACCCAGTATCAACAAGAACATAATATTGATTTGACGATGATGGGCGCATTCAGTCACGGTAAAATTCATGGCTTTATGTTTGGTAGTTTCACTACTCAAATGTTACTGGATGGTTCAAGTAACTTTTTCTTGTTACGATAATTCCATCGTTTATCTTTATCTAAAAACCTCTAATTATTATGCAATTAGAGGTTTTTTATGCGACGTATTTGACTGCTAAATCAGCGGGCTTTCTTACTCAGCATAAAGTCCATTGTTTTTCGAGCCGTTTCGCTGAGATTGGATAGGCGGTTTTGATGCCTTGGGCAAATAGTGAAATACGGTATTCCTCTAGCATCCAACGATAAAGCTCAAATTCTGCTGAGTTTCGTTTACCAGCATTATTGAGATAACGTTGCCAATGCGGGGCAATCTCTATCATCCACTGTTTATCTCGCATTGGATCACTGCTCAGTTTGTCCAAACGTTGCCCTATAGCTTGAAAATATGCCGGTAGACGTTTTAGCGCTTCATCAGCGGTGTTATGCACAAAGCCTTGGTACAGTAGATGATTGAGTTGTTCGCGTATTTCTTTTACGGCATGGATCGCAGTCAGTGGCATTTTGCCAGACAATCGCTTAGCAATAGCATGATACTCGGCAAGGGGCTTGGCAATTTGTTGTGCAAGTTCGATGGCGATGTTGATGAGTTCACTGCGTTTATTTTCTAAACGTTGTTCAAAATCTTGTTGGCTATGAATAGCAGGTTGATCCAATAAAAAACAGCGATCAAATGCAACATGAATCAAATCAGTTTTAAGCTGTTCACATGGCGTTTGCTTGGTGTCACTGTCTACATTAGTAAAGGGTGCAGGTGGGACATTCACATAATGCAGGCACATTTGTTTAATATTCGGCAGGTGTTTATGAAGGTATTTAATGGCATCGGCTTGCGCCAGCATAAATAAGCGACGTAGGCCTTTCTTGGTTTGTGTTTGTGCCTGAGCAAGTGTATCCATCAGCGTTAAATCAACAGCTTCACCTTTATCAACTAAGGCTGGGTAGGCGGTCATTTCTAGACCGTTTTGTTGCAAGGTGATCTGTTCAGGTAAATTGCCAAATGACCAACTGCTTAGGCTTTGCTGTTCATAATCACTATCCGGAATTTGCCGGAAACTGGCTGCCGCCTGTTTGGCCCATGTTTGTTTGAGTTGATTTAAGTCGCGACTTTCAGCGAGTAACTTGCCATCTTCATGGATCAGACGGAAATTCATTTGTAAATAGAGCGGTAAGTCGCTGGTATTCCAATCCGACAAGGCGATTTCTACACCGGTTAACTTACGTAACTGTTCACTCAATGCTGGCAATAAGGCCCCCGTTTCAACAGTCATGTGTTTTAAACAGTCATCAGCATATTTAGGCACAGGAATAAAATGACGCCGTTGTGTTTTAGGTAGACTTTTAAGTAACAACATAACCTTGTCACGTAATAAGCCGGGCACTAGCCATTCATACCGATCTGGATTAGTTTGGTTGAGTAATGACAGCGGGATAGTTTGCGTTATACCGTCATGCGTTTTGCCCGGTTCAAAGTGATATTCCAAAGCCAAAGGCACACGATTGACCAATATTTGATCTGGAAAACTGTCGGCAGTGACATGGTCAGCTTGATGTTGCATCAAGTCATCACGGGTTAGGAATAATAACTTGGGATTCTCTTGTTCGGCTTTTTTACGCCATTTTTCAAAACCAGCACCATTGGTAATATGAGCTGGAATACGTGTTTTATAAAATTCAAATAAGACATTATCATCAACTAACACATCTCGTCGTCGAGATTTTTGTTCGAGTAGCTCAATATTTTCAATCAGATCGAGATTATGTTGAAAGAAGGGCGCACGACAATACCAATCACCTTGCACTAAAGCATCGCGAATAAATATTTCGTATGACATCACGGGATCAATTGGGCCAAAATGAACCCGACGACGAGGCACTATCGGTAAGCCGTATAAAGATACTTGTTCAAATGCGACGACTTGTGCTGGTTTCTTTTCCCAATGAGGATCTGAGTATTGTTTGCGTACTAAATCGCCAGCGACAGGTTCAATCCATTCTGGTTCTATTTTGGCGGCTATGCGTGCATATAGGCGACCCGTTTCAACCAATTCAGCCGCCATAACCCATTTAGGGCCTTTTTTATGTAAGGCTGAACCAGGGAATATATGTAGCTTTAGGTTTCGGGTGCCGGTGTATTCTTTGTTATCACTTTTAACGGCGATATTACTTAATAAACCTGACAATAATGCTTGGTGTATTTCTTTATATTCAGCTGGAACTTGATTAGGTTTCAAGCCCATTTGAGTGACTTGAATATGTAATTGCTGATGAATATCATGCCATTCACGTAAGCGTAAAAAAGATAAAAAGTGCTCTTTACAATATTGTCTTAGCTTGTTCTGGCTGAGATGTTTTTTCTTGTCGTGGTACAAGGTCCACAAATTAATGAAGGCTAAGAAATCTGAGCGCTCATCTTTATATTTATTATGTGCCTCATCTGCGGCTTGTTGCTTATCCATCGGTCTTTCACGTGGATCTTGAATACTCAAAGCGCTGGCAATGATTAATAGTTCGGTAATGCAGTTTAGCTTTTGAGCGGCTAACAGCATCCTAGCAATACGGGGATCGATCGGTAATTGAGCAAGTTGTCTGCCTGTTGCGGTCAGTTTACGATTTTTATCAACGGCATCTAACTCTTCCAGTAAACGAAAGCCATCATTGATCATCTTATCTGGTGGCGGATTGATAAAGGGGAATTTTGCTGGCTCGCCTAAGTTCAATGACGACATTTGCAATATCACGGAAGCTAGATTAGTCCTTAAAACTTCTGGATCAGTAAACGCAGGACGGTTTTTAAAGTCATCTTCATCATATAAGCGAATTGCGACACCGGCAGCAACTCGACCACAGCGTCCTGAACGTTGATTAGCGCTCGACTGTGAGACTTTCTCAATCGGTAGGCGTTGCACCTTATTACGCACACTATAACGGCTGATACGGGCATAACCTGGATCCACCACATAACGAATACCGGGAACAGTCAATGATGTTTCAGCTACATTGGTTGCCAGTACGATACGGCGATGGCCACCGGTTTTAAATACACGATTTTGTTCTGCGGCAGATTGGCGAGCCAGTAACGGCAAAATTTCTGTTTTAGGTGGATGATGTTTACGTAAAGCTTCAGAGACATCACGAATATCACGCTCACCAGACAAAAACACCAAAATATCGCCTTGGCCTTCACGACATAATTCATCAACCGCTTCAACAATTCCATGCACCATATCGTAGCCACGTTGTTCATCATCGTCACCCATTGGTGGCCGATAGCGAATTTCAACTGGAAAGGTGCGTCCGCTGACCTCAATGACGGGGGCATTATTGAAATGTTCAGAAAAACGCGCTGTATCGATAGTGGCCGACGTGATAATTACTTTCAGATCAGGGCGTTTTGGTAATAACTGCTTGAGATAACCCAATAAGAAATCAATATTAAGACTGCGTTCATGAGCTTCATCAATAATAATGGTGTCATATTGGTTGAGAAACTTATCATTTTGAGTTTCTGCAAGCAAAATACCATCGGTCATCAGTTTGACGTAGCTACTCTCAGATTTAACTTGATCATGAAAACGAACCTTATAACCAACAACTTCCCCGAGTTCACTTTTTAACTCTTCAGCAATACGGGTGGCAACGGTTCTGGCAGCAATCCGGCGCGGTTGAGTATGACCGATCATGCCTGCCACACCACGACCTAGGGCCAGACAAATTTTAGGCAATTGCGTTGTTTTACCTGAACCCGTTTCACCACTGAGAATGATGACTTGGTTTTCGCTTATCGCTTTTGCTATTTCTTCACGGCGATCAATAACCGGTAAATCGTTTTCAAACTCAGGTATGGGGATATTTTTTTGGCGTAATGCACGACGCTCTACAGACACATTAATTTGCGCTTGCAGTCTGTTGACTTGCTCTGGTTTGATATCAGCTTGTTTACGCAGATTTTGCAGTCTTCGGCGCAAGGGAAATTGATCCGATAACATTACTGTATCAAGTATTTTTTCAAGCTGTTGCAGTGTGTTTATCAAAATAGTATCAAACGATTAGAAGCAAAATAGCCGCTTATTGTAACGTAAGCGGCTATTGAAGTGCGTGCCCGAGTATATGCTAGGGCTATTATTTAGGTGATGGGCAACCATCATTATTAATCGTGCCATCTGGCATCGTGGTATTGCAGTAGGTAACACCACGCAGAACGGTATCAACAATTATCGCATCCGTTAGATTTACATTCGTTAAATCGGAGAAATTGAGTTTGGCATTAGTCAAGTTGGCCGCTTTGAAATTGGCACCAGTAAAGTTGGCATTGTCCATTAAAGCGGTAGAGAGATCTGCCTTTTCAAAATTAGCATTTTGTACTCTTGAACGGGTAAACCACGCCCCAACTAATTTAGTCTGACTGAGATTGATACCTGTTAATAAGGCCTCACTCATATCGGCACCACTAAAATCCTGTCCTTGCAGGTCAGCATCACTTAAGTTGCAGTGATGACATATATGGGTATTGATTAATCGATCTAAATATAATTGATCTACTGCAAACGCGGATGTTGTAGTCAGTAAACCGGCAATTAATAACGCTGATTTCATGTTTATTCACCTCAATTAAGCGGAATATTCCAATCACTACTATAAAACTGTGTAGCTAAAGGACGTCGTTCGCGCGCTTTTAGTTCCCGTTCTAATTCTTGTTCAGTTAACGTATCTAGCGCGGCAGGATGACCGATTGCAATCATTGACCATAAGTTGATATCGGCAGGTATGGCGAAGGTAGCTTTGAGTTTGTCGCTATCAAAACCACCCATTTGATGACTCATCAAACCCATTGCAGAAGCTTGCAAACACAGACTGACACTAGCAGCGCCAGTATCATAGCCGCTCCAGCGGTTAGCAGCATTATTGTGGCTAAATGTTGGAACTGAAGCTGCCACTATTAATACTGGCGAATTTTTAGCCCAAGCTTGATTGCCTGGTACCAAACAATCGACTGCCTTTTGCCAGCTGACTTCATCTTGATAGCGATTCCAAACAATATATCGCCAAGGTTCATCACCAAAACAAGAGGGTGCCCAACGTGCCGCTTCACAGATCGCAATGATTTGTTCTTCGGTCACCGCTAAAGCTGGATCATAAGCGCGGCCACTCCAGCGTTCAGCCAGAATTTTTTCGATTTTTTGTTCGGTATCTGCTGGTTTTTCAATCATAACGCTATCCTTAAACTACAGTATTATTTTTTAGGTAATACAATTTTAGGTTCTTTTGCGGCGCGGTAGAAAGCACCAATATGACCAATCACCATCACCAAATTTGAGCTGGTTTTAAGCGCAATCGCATGGATCATTTCAGCTTGTTCTGCTTTCTCTTGTCCGCTAACACGCACTTTAATTAATTCGTGATGGGATAGAGCGTTTTCAATTTCAGCTAGTACTGTCTCAGTTAAACCCTTGTTACCTATCATAACAACGGGCTTAAGTGGGTGTGATAAGCCTTTTAAGTAAAGCTTTTGTTTGTCATTAATAGCCATGAATATTTTTACCTGTATTAAAATAGCTTGGAATTATATCAGGATAAAATATGACACATAAGTTTACCGTCACTGCCGCACGCGGCATGTTGCCTTTATTGGCTAAAGAATTAGTCGAAATGGGCATAAAAGAGACCAAACAAGAGCAGGGTAATATTCGTTTTATTGGCAGTTTGGAAGATGCATATCGTGTCTGTTTATGGTCACGAGTTGCTATTCGCGTGCTGATGCCAATTGCTCACTTCTCTGCGACAACAACAGATGCGTTGTATCAAGGTATTCATGATTTACCGTGGGAAGACCATATTGATGCTGAAGGCACAACGATTGCTGTTGAATTTAATAGTTTTCGTTCGAAAATTCACCATACTCAATATGGTGCTCAGCGCGTAAAAGACGGCATTGTTGACCGTTTTCGTGAATTAACAGGCGAACGGCCTTCGGTTGAACTATTACAGCCTGACCTTCGTGTTAATGTTTATCTTAAAAATAATCAAGCGATTGTCAGCATTGATTTATCAGGTGAGAGTCTTCACAAACGTGGGTACCGTGTACAAAATACGCCTGCACCATTAAAAGAACATTTAGCTGCTGCGATCTTACTGTCTGCAGAATGGCCACGTCTTGCTAAACAAGGCTGGGGTTTAATTGACCCTATGTGTGGTTCAGGTACGTTTTTAATTGAAGCTGCGATGATGGCCGCCGATATTGCGCCAGGTAATTTACGTGATTATTATGGTTTTACTTATTGGAAAAAGCACGATAAAGAAGCATGGAAACGTTTGAAAGCTGAAGCCGAACGACGTCGTCATAGTGGTCTATCAAGATTACCTGTTATTACGGGTGGTGATACGGATGCTAAAGCTGTTGAAGCCGCACGGGCCAACATTGCCGAAATCGGTTTATCAGATCGTATTACTGTAGAACAGCGTGATTTATTAGATTGGCCGTCACAGGCTAAATCATTACCCGTTAGTGGCATGGTGGTGTGTAATCCACCGTATGGTGAACGCATGGGTAATGTCTCTGAATTACATCACCTTTACGAAAGCTTAGGCAATATAATCAGTGAATCATTTCCAGCATGGCGCACAACACTGATTACTGATAATGATCAGTTGGGTAAATTTACCGGTTTAACGATATTCGAACAATTCCCATTTGATAATGGACCGATTGCCTGCCAAGTGTTGTGTTATCGCGCACCAAGACCTGTATCACTACATTCACAACGTGAAGAACCAGCTGTAAAGGCTATTGATATTGATGAAGAACCGTCGGTTCAGCCACCGTATGAACCTTCTGAACATGCCGCCATGTTTGCTAATCGTTTAAAAAAGAATCTAAAACATCTAAGTAAATGGGCTAAAAAGAACGATACTCAATGTTATCGCCTATACGATGCTGATTTACCAGAATACGCTGTAGCCGTTGATTTATATGGCGATTATGTTCATGTTCAAGAATATGCACCGCCTAAATCAATTGATCCAGAAAAAGCTGTTCAGCGTTTAAATGATGTGATGGAAGCGATTCCCCATGTATTGTCTCTGCCAGCGTCACATATTGTGCTTAAACTGAGACAAAAACAGCGTGGCACGCAACAATATGAATCCCATGGTTCACAAAAACAACGAATAAAAGTGGTTGAATCAGGCCTGAGTTTTTGGATAAACTTAACTGATTACCTTGATACGGGTTTATTTTTAGATCATCGTATTACAAGGCAAATGATTGCTGAGCAAGCGGCAGGTAAAGATTTTTTGAATCTGTTTGCTTATACCGGCTCAGCAACGGTTTATGCGGCTGCCGGCAATGCTAAATCGACCACTACCGTCGACATGTCTAATACCTATTTAGAATGGGCACAAGACAACCTAGCCTTAAATGGTTTTATGGGTGAACCGCATCAATTTATTCGCGCTAACTGTTTAGAGTGGTTAAAAACTGCTGAGCAAGCATCGCAGCGATATGGCCTGATTTTCCTTGATCCACCTACGTTTTCGAATTCAACACGTATGGAAGGTGTCTTTGATATTCAGCGTGATCACGTATCACTGATTAAGACAACGGCAAAGCTACTCACCGACGATGGGGTTTTACTATTTTCGACAAATCGTCGTGATTTCAAAATGGATAATGAGGCTTTTGCCAATTTGACGATTAAAGATATTAGTCATGCAACGTTACCGCAGGATTTTGAACGCAATCCTAAGATTCATTATTGCTGGTCTATAACTAAATCATAGAACCTGATCATAGGGCTGAATCCTAGTATTTGGAACGGTCATCAATTAGTCATTATGGTGTAATAAAGCTAAAGTAACCTGCTCTTTAAATTCTTAATGTATTTAGGGAGCAGGAAATGATAAATGAATATAATTCACTTCGCAATTGGGTTCAATCTGACCCAGAGTTCAGCAAACAATCTTCAGCACTGGTGTTACTACAAACTTATCAAGAGTGGTTAAACGAACATTTTAACTGTACCAAACCTGCCACTAATTAAACTCGCTCAATGTAGCTTTAATATCTTGCCAAAGTTGTTTGTAGGCAAGGCTAACAGCAGAAGACTTATCAAAGGCGGGAAGTGGTGCCCGGTGATCCCCCATACGCTCAACAACTGCCGCATAGGGAATCGAGGTTGATAAACCATTTTTTAACATCGCCGGCGGGTGTGCCAGCATGATGCGATGTAAACTACGACGTCGATCAACCATGGTAAAAAAGGCATGAAGACGTTTAGGTTTCAGTTTATGTTCTTTGAAATAATCTCGTGTTTGTTCAAAGGTGCGTAGTGATAAGTGAGTGGGAATAATAGGCACAAATAACGAATCTGCGGTATCAAATACTTGCTCAGTTAACTCAGAAAAACTAGGTGGGCAATCAAGAATAATGAGTGCATATTTTTCGCTGAATGGCGCAATGATTTTACCGATAAGATTGTGTCTTCCTTGATCGCTTTGTAAAGTCAGTTGCTGGTCAAGGTGACGATATGAAAAATCAGCTGGAATAATATCAAGATTTGTAAAATCCGTAGACTTTACAAATTCGCCCATCGGTGATTTCCCCGACAAAAATCGTTTAGGTTCTGATTTTGTTTTGGCTTTACTTTTTAATAGCCAACTTGATGCACCTTGAGGATCTAGATCCCAAAGTAGGGTGGGGATTCCTTCATTGGCAGCATGCCAAGCAATATTGACGGCAGAAGTAGTTTTACCCACCCCGCCTTTTAGGTTGAAAAAAGCGATGGTTTCCATTAATAGGTTGTTGCCATCTGTTCTAATAGCGTAGTTTGTGCACAGACGATTTCAGCATCTTCTTCACGCTCTACACGCTTATAACGACCATCAGATGACAAAATCCAGGCTTGGGTATTATCAGCTAAATAAATATTGAGATCTTCAATAACTCTATCACGTAAGCGCTTGGATTCTATAGGGAAACAGGTTTCTACACGACGTAATAAATTACGTTTCATAAGATCAGCACTACCTGCCCATACAGCGGGTTCATCATTATTAGCAAAATAGAAAACGCGTGTATGTTCAAGGAAGCGACCAATAATACTGCGTACATGGATGTTCTCAGAAAGTCCTGAAATTCCAGGTTTCAGACAGCATACGCCACGAATAATTAGATCAATTTTAACACCAGCAATAGAAGCTCGATAAAACGCTTGAATTATTTCTGGCTCAACCAAGGAATTCACTTTGGCAATAATATGAGCGGGCTTTCCTGCTTCAATATTGTCTATTTCATTGTTGATGCGATTTAACAAACCTTCGTGAAGCGTAAAAGGGGCATGCAACAGTTTGTTCATCTTAGGTACTTTACCTAGACTTGTTAGCTGAACAAATAAATGACCAACGTCTTCACCAATTTGTTTATCTGAGGTCATCAGTCCGTAGTCAGTATATATCCGCGATGTACTGCGATGATAATTGCCGGTTCCTAAGTGAACGTAATGGCGTAGTTTATTGTTTTCACGTCGTAAAATAAGCAACATTTTAGCGTGTGTTTTATAACCTACAATGCCATAAACCACATGAGCGGCAGCTTGTTGTAAACGTGAGGCTAAGGCAACGTTTTCAGCTTCATCAAAGCGCGCTCGTAGCTCAATTACCACGGTTACTTCTTTACCTGCGTGTGCAGCCGCAACTAGGGCATCAACAATGGGTGATTTTGCGCCGGTACGATAAAGTGTTTGTTTAATCACTAATACATTAGGATCGGCCGCTGCTTGCTTGATAAAATCAATGACCGGTGTAAATGATTGGTAGGGGTGATGCAATAAAATATCTTGCTTACGAATAGCTGAAAATATATCACCACTTGAAGATAAGGCTGATGGTCGACCTTGAGTGAAAGGCTTGAATTTCATATCAGGTCTATCAACTAACGCATATACCGCTTGTAGACGACTTAAATTAACCGGGCCATTAACAAGGTAAACGTTATCTTCATGCATGCCACACTCGACGCGGAGAAAATCAACCATATCCTGTGGGCAGTTGTGCGCTATTTCTAAACGTACCTCATCACCATAATTACGGTGAGTAAGCTCATCTGAAATCGCTCTTAATAAATCACTGGTTTCTTCAGTATCAATTGCGAGATCACTATTTCGCGTCACCCGAAATTGGTAAAGACCTTTGATTTTCATGCCATAGAATAAATCTTCTGCGAAGGCATGGATAATAGATGAAAGGAACACAAAACGATGCTCGCCATCAGGCTTAAGTTCTGCCGGTAATTCAATAACACGTGGCAAAGCGCGTGGTGCTTGTAGAATCGCATAACCACGGTTACGTCCAAATGCATCACGCCCGATCAAAGAAATAATGAAGTTTAAACTTTTGTTTAATAATCGAGGAAAGGGATGAGCTGAGTCTAATCCCATCGGGCTTAAAACAGGCGCGACTTCTTCTGCGAAATAAGTGGACAACCATTTAGTCTGCTCCTCAGTCCACTCTGCACGAGGTAGGACTCGGATAGCCTCTTGTTCCAATGCTGGCAATAATACCTCGTTCAGTACTTGGTATTGCTCATCAACTAATTCGTGGGCTCTGACATTGATAAGTTTAAGTACTTCTTGAGTATTAACTTGGTCGGCTTCAAGATAGGTATCGCCGATCTCAATTTGTTGGATTAAGCCTGCAACTCGCACTTCAAAAAACTCATCTAAATTGGTGCTAGAAATGCATAGGTAATTTAACCGTTCGAGTAGCGGTACATTGACATCTAAGGCTTGTTGTAAAACACGCCAATTAAATTCAAGTAAGCTGAGCTCTCGGTT
>JAGXHJ010000041.1 GCA_024636315.1 Methylophaga sp. | reverse complement strand
TTGTCATCGACATCACAGAATACTTCAGTTAACTTGTTCATAAGCCTGTTTTCCTTTGGTCAAAATCTTTGTGGTAAAAGATCTGATCGGTAAACAGGCTTTTTAGTTCCCTTGGTTCTTAAACCGAGTTGAGGTTAATTAGTATTAATTTTCAGCTGAGAAATTACTTCTGCATAAATTGAGCCTAAATACTCAGATAATAAAAAGTCTGACTTTTTATCTGATAAAGCTCTAACCCTAAGCATTACACTATTTTAGTATTTAAGGTCTAAATGATAGTTGGTATTGGGATATTATCAGTAAGAGGTTGCGACTAATCAAGAATAATTTGTTACTAGGAGAAGAGGAGCGAGCGGAACCGTTCAGGTGAGTGTAATATTCAAGGCATAATTAAATGACATATGCGTAGTTACTATCGACGCACTACATGGAACGATGCGATAGCGAGTAAGTAGTGCAAGCCCCGTCAGTCGTTTGAGAGCCAAAGCGTTAGCGAGGTGACGAGGACGTCGGAGGCAAATGGTCGTCAACGCACGGAATGGAATTAAGCCATGGATGGATTAATTCTTTCACGAGTACTGTGACTCGCTGGCGAATGTTTTTTTAGAAATAAGGCTGTTAATTCAGGGTAAAATTAGCAGCCATAGCGAGTTTGCAACATTCTAATCATCTAATGAGATAAGGGATATTGATTTACTTCGTTATCTAAAGAATTTTACTTTTGGTGGTAAAAATTAAGCCTATGTGTTTATTTTATTCTGCAGTGAGATCAAGTTTTGGCACGAGATTGGCTTCATCATATTTTTGTTCGATATTTGCCATCGTTTTATCATCTTCTGCCATATGAATAAGCTGTCCATTAATTTCAGCACCCATCGAGATTTCTAATAGACGATAGTAAACATTGCCGTTTATCTTGGCTTTTGGAGCTAGTTCTACGTGTGATGATGAATATACGTCACCTGTAATACTGCCGTTAATGATCAAGTTAGGCACTTTAACTTCGCCTTTAATCTGGCCTTGTTCGCTAAGGGTTAGCACTGCAGAATCATCACTTTGCGTGTAAATTGTACCGTTGACACTACCATCAATTCTTAGACCGCCAGTGAAACTGATATCGCCGTTAATTTCTGTGCCTCGGCCAATGAGTGTGTCAATTCGACTAGATTTAGTTTTTGGTTTGTCTTTTCTGAACATAGTTTTCCTCAATGCTTACTTAATTGTAGAAGTTAATTGCCAATCAAAGGTTCGAGAAAGCTTAGATTTTTTGGCTTGATTTATGGTTATAGTAATTGATTTAGGGTGACTATTCTCTGCTAGTTTAAGTCGACCTTCTATCAACTGCACATAGCGTAAATTTAACGGTTGCTCGCTTATTACAGTTGGGTCGGTGTCGATATTAATGCTAACCAAACCTGTTACTGGTTTGGTGATATTTTTACCTTGCGTAATAACTAAACGGTAGTGGATGATATCAGATTGTTCGGCATCGGCGGTGAGATGGAGTTCTCGAATTTGTAATTCAGTGGACGTCGCACCTTGAGTGATATTTTGGTAAAAAAGTAACTCTTTGTTGAGGGTGATCACCTGGTCTTGCAACTCCACCAGTTGTTGTTGTAGCTGGTCAACGGTTGCTTGCTGAATGTTGAGTTCCTGTAGTTGAATGCTGGTGGTGTCATTAAGTTGCTGATTTTGCTCGCGTAAGTCTAATCGCTCATCACTAAGTTGTTGAGTATTTTGCCGAGATAAATTTAAATTTTGCTGTAAGTAATTTAAGTTTTGTTGCAGGCTAATACTATCTTCCTTCAACAAAAACCATACCGATGTAGCCGTAATCATGACGGCGATTAGAATGAAAATGGCTAAGCGGTATGGCTTTGGTTGATGAATAACATATTTGTCTAGTGATGACATGCTTAAGGCATTGTCGCTATGATATTGATGCCTAATTTTTCATCAAAACCAAACATAATGTTCATATTTTGAATGGCTTGTCCTGATGCACCTTTTACTAAATTATCGATCACTGCTAAGACAACAACGGTATTACGACCTTGCGGTTGATGCACCGCGATACGACACGTGTTACTACCACGAACGCTACGTGTTTCTGGCTGTGATCCTGCCGGCATAACATCAACGAAAGGTTCATCAGCATAACGTTGTTCAAATAGCGCTTGTAGATCGACCGCAGATGTCAGCTGACCGTAAAGCGTGGCATGTATGCCGCGAATCATCGGTGTTAAATGAGGAATAAAAGTTAATCCAACGGCTTGTTTACTGACGAGGTTAAGACCTTGTTCAATTTCTGGTAGATGACGGTGGCCAGCAACAGCGTATGCCTTCATGTTTTCAGACGATTCGGTTAATAAAGTACCGATAGAGGCTTTGCGTCCAGCGCCACTTACGCCTGATTTAACATCTGCAATAAGCTGCTGGGGATCGATGATGTTATTTTCTAATAAAGGCAAAAATCCGAGTTGTGTCGCCGTTGGATAACAGCCCGCTACCGCAACGAGTTGTGCTGTTTTAATTTGCTCGCGATTGACCTCAGGTAAACCATATACCGCTTGTTCTAGAAACTCTGGGCAGGTGTGTGGCGTGTTATACCAGTGCTCCCATGATTTGGCATCTTTAAGTCGAAAATCAGCTGACAGGTCAATAACTCGTGTGCCACGTTTAATGAGTTCGGGGACTAATGCCATGGCAACGGTATGTGGGGTGGCAAAAAATACCACATCACATTCTGCAAGTTGGTCGGCATCGGGAATACTAAACACCAGATCAACATGGCCACGCAGGTTGGGGAATAATTCACTGACCGCGATGCCCGCTTCACTACGTGAGGTGATGGCGTGTAATGATACTTCAGGATGGGTGGCTAATAATCTGAGTAACTCTACGCCTGTGTAACCTGTGCCGCCAACAATACCAACTTTGATCATAATGTCTCTGCTTTAATCGTCAAATGAATCAGACATGATAAAAGAGCTGTCATCAAAGCGAAAGATTTTCTGCTTTATTAAGTAGGCTTTCAATTTTCTGTTTAAGGATTACGTAGTGCCGAGTTGTGTAACTTTTCCCTGTAGTAAAGCTGAGTTGGTTGATATACAAAGGATAGCGAGAGGTCGTATTTCTTATGCTAAGAACAAGATCGCTCACTTGTTTAAACAGATCTGGATCATTGATATTTCCGGTGAATGTTTTAGAGCCGCAATGAATGATGCACTGCGCATTTTCTTTGGGGGAATCTAATTCAACACGAACAGGAAGATAGGTCGGCTTAGTTGTCGAGGTATTGAAATTGGTGATTTTGGTATGTTTCCAGCCGGACATCGTAGAATGCGTGAGATGAAAAAACTGAACGTCGCTAATAACATTTATTTGGCTAAAAAACTGTTGGTAATGATTGGTGAGGGTTGCCTCTGCTAAACCTGTAGTGTGTTGTATGAATAATGTACCCAGGTCATCGATGATATACAGCGTCACGCTATTATTTTTCGACAACAAAAACAGACTAATGCGCTTCTCGACTTGCTGATTTAGGAGTAATTGCAATAAACCTGCTTTATCTAACAATGGATCAAGTTTGCTAGCAGAAAAAATATCTCGTTGCTCTGCCAGATGTTGTTCAAGTGATTTGTTTTTAACTAATGGCAAAATATCAACTAAGTCTTGTTGCCACTGTAGCCGATAAAAATGATCGGCAATGGCAATGAGATAATCGCCATTTGACGGATGGTTTATGTAGTGAGCGATGATTTCACTATAAACCGTTTCAATGCGGTGGCTGATTTTTTTACCGTGATTATCCGAGGGACACCAACATGTCGTTTCAATAGCAGATTGTTGATGCGGCCGCCATTGTATTATGGTGCCTAGCAATTCCAGCAAAGATGTTGAGCCAGTATAAATAATATAATGCCAATGACCCCAACTTGAATGAATTAAGCCTTCAACACTGGCAATTAAACTTTGCTTACTATTAGCATAATTTAATGGATCGGCTTGTAAGCTAGCAAGTTCTAAACCTTGTTGATTCAAGGAGCTCATGACTTGGTGTTCGAGGTTAGCAAATAATAAAACGGTGTCTATTTCTGCGTCGCTATCCAAAGTCGATGTATTGGTCTGATCAGAGTTTGTTCTTAACGACGAATGTAATAACTGTTGAATAAGATCAAGTACCATTGCCATTTTGACTTTTTGCAGTTGATCGACAAGCTGGATGCGTGTCGCTTTAGTGAGTAGCTGATTATTGACTGCCCAAGCTAAAACATTAAGCAGTGACTGATGTTGGTATAGCGGTTGTGTAGAAAGATTTGCTGGCAAGTCGTTAATTTGCCAGTTATTGCTTAGGCTAGTTCGGGCCAAATAAAGCTGTTCTTGATGACTTTGTGGCTTAAAAGATATGGGTAGGCAGTTAATAGCATCCAGATCGGTATTAAATAAAATTTTGAATTTTTTTTCTAGTTTTTGCCTAGCTATTTCAATATTGAACTTATGTTGTTGAGCAAATAAAAAGACAGATTGCATGGCATTAGTTATTTGCTGGCGGACATCTTGGTATTCACTCAGAGATTGACGATAGTGAGATAGTCCACGTTTATCCATGATCTCGGTGGTATTTTTTGGCCACTTCCAGGCATGATATTGCTGTTCGATAAAGGTCCTGCGCCATGTGTAAGGGGCTAGGCTGACCGTTTTAGATAAACGTTCTCTACTGAGAATATAGAAAGATTGTTGGGCAACAAATAATGTTTCAGGATCATTGCAGAGCTGGGTGATGTAGTTCAATTTTAAGCTACTACTATCAAGCAACATTGGCTCGCTGACATCTGAATAAATGGCGCGCTTTAGCACTTCACTTAGCCATGAAAAATCAACATAGTGTTGAAGTTGCACGCTCTGGAAAATAAGCGTGAGACAAGATTCTAGATTAGAATCCATGGCAACATTAATACCCTCGACAGCCCGATTTAATAATGCCTGTGCACTCTCTGCAGTCGAAGTTAGAGTACCAAAATTCAGGGCATTATTATCGTCGTGAAAAGGTGCTTGAGATGTGCTTAATGCCTGGGTTTGATCTGCTGGTGGTGAAGTCCACCATGATGGGGGAAGTCCGGCTAACAACAGGCCATTAAGATACAAGCGATCAAGATCAAATGGCGTAATATCATCGCTAATCGTTATTTCATTAAGCAAACGACCTTTTAATTTAATCTGTAGAAACGAATTAGCCCAGTCACAAATGGCGGTTATTTTTTGCTGTAACAGCTCAAGCTCTTCTGCTGTTATCCACTGCCCATAAATTAGCCACAATTCAAATTGCATATCCGCATGATAATTAAGTAGCCCATTATCATTTATTAGATAGAGTCCACGCAGTGGGTAATGGTGTAGTGAATGATGTTTATAGAGAAATGCATGATTGATCGTTTTGGCGGCATCTAAGGCTCGATTATTGGGTTGATAATCTACAATGCCAATGGGTGTTGCCTGGCTGATATAACCAGGCAACATCGGATTATTTGTTTGAAATAGGAGCGGTAATACGTCTAAAAAGAAATACGCTTTTACGGGCAGTAGCATACTTAATCGCTCTATCCTTGTGCGATTAAGTGTCTGAAATGCTGAGAGAGCCTCAACATGGTCCATTACGCTCAAAGTATTTGTTTGTAGTGTTGCTTAGTGACGGAAATGACGCATGCCCGTGAACACCATTGCAATACCGTGTTCGTCTGCAGCTGCAATGACTTCATTATCACGCATTGAACCGCCCGGTTGGATAACGGCACTAATACCTGCCTCAGCGGCCGCATCTAAACCATCGCGGAACGGGAAGAAAGCATCAGAGGCCATGACTGCACCAGGTACCGTTAAGCCGGCATCTGCGGCTTTAATGCCAGCAATACGACTACTCACTACACGGCTCATTTGACCGGCGCCAATACCGACTGTTTGTTGTTTACTGACATAAACGATGGCATTTGATTTAACAAACTTAGCGACGCGCCAAGCAAACAATAAGTCGAGCATTTGTTCCGCGGTAGGTACCTTTTTAGTCACAACTTTTAGTTCGTCTTGGGTAACTAAAGCGGTATCACGATCTTGAACTAACAAACCGCCAGTGACTCGTTTGTAGTCAAGTTCTTGAGATTGTTGGGTAGGGAACTCGCCACAACAAAGTAAGCGAATATTGGCTTTTTGGCTGATAACCGTTTTGGCTTCATCGCTGATCGCTGGCGCGATAATCACTTCAACAAATTGTCGGTCAATAATCGCTTGTGCAGTGACAGCATCTAATTCACGGTTAAAGGCGATGATGCCGCCAAATGCCGAGGTAGTGTCTGTTTGATAAGCTAAGTCATAAGCGGTTAACAAGTCATCAGCGGTTGCTACGCCACAAGGATTGGCATGTTTTACGATGACACAAGCGGGTGCTTCTGGGAATGATTTAACACATTCTAATGCGGCATCGGTGTCAGCAATATTATTGTATGAAAGTTCTTTACCTTGAAGTTGAACTGCACCACTGATCGTCCCTGATTCTGGTTTAGCTTCGGTATAAAAGGCTGCTTTTTGATGTGGGTTTTCACCATAACGCATATCTTGTGCTTTATGGAATTGGCTATTAAATGTGCGCGGGAAATCAACATCACCAGCTGCGGTAATTTTACCCAAGTAGTTGGCAATAGCGCCGTCATAATGTGCAGTGTGTTCAAATGTTTTTACCGCTAAATCAAAACGAGTGGCATCATCAACACCGCCTGTTTTTTCAAGTTGAGCTAGGACTCGGCTGTAATCACTAGGATCAATCAATACGGTGACAGACGCATGATTTTTAGCCGCGGCACGCAACATAGTTGGACCACCGATATCGATATTCTCAATCGCCATGGGCAACGTGCAATCATCACGGACTATTGTTGCTTCAAATGGGTATAAGTTCACTACCACTAAATCGATAGGTGAAATATCATGTTTAGCCATAATCGTTTCATCAATACCGCGACGGCCTAATAAACCACCGTGAATTTTAGGGTGTAAGGTTTTGATACGACCATCCATCATTTCAGGAAAGCCGGTATGTTCTGAAACTTCTTTTACAGGGAGGCCTGCTTCTTGTAATAATTTAGCCGTGCCACCAGTAGATAATAATTCGACACCAAGACGAGTAAGTTCTTGAGCGAGTTCTAATACACCGGTTTTGTCTGACACACTTAATAATGCACGTTGGATTTTATTCATTTCTGATCTCTAAAATTTAAGGAGCAGTTATGCATTGTTTTATTGCCATGAGCAATAAACACGAATCATAACCCGTAAGTTTTTAATTTTTTACGCAGCGTGCCACGGTTGAGACCTAAGATCTCGGCAGCACGACTTTGATTGCCATTAGTATGTTCAAGGGTGGCTTTGAATAATGGTGCTTCAACTTCAGCTAATAACATTTCATAAAGATTGGCGGCGGGGTGACCATCTAAATGTTTAAAATAATCTTTCAAGGCGGTCTCGACGCATTCACTTAAGGGGGCATGAGATAATTCTTCGGCAACAGCGAGGGCGAAGCAGGTAGTTGCTGTGTTATTTAAGTCATTCATGCGGCAATCGTATCCTGTTCGAGTTGAGCAAAAAACTGCTCGGTGAAATCTAGTTGCTGTTGCGGCAGTTCCAATGTATTCATTTGTTGGCGGAAAGGGTTGCCATCGCGTAGCCCTTTGCTATACCAAGCAATATGTTTACGCGCCATGCGTACGCCGGAATATTCACCATAAAAGTCATAAAGCGTGTGTAAGTGCTCGATCAGGGTTTGGCTGATTTCATTTACGGTTGGCGGCGATAAATGTTCCCCATGCAGTAAAAAATGGTTGATCTGTTGAAATATCCACGGATTACCTTGTGCTGCACGACCAATCATCAGCGCATCTGCTTGGGTATAAGCAAGCACTTGTTGTGCTTTTTCTGGCGTAGAAATATCGCCATTAGCAATGACCGGTATCGAAATCGCAGACTTTATTTCAGCGATAGTGTCGTACTCCGCTTCGCCTAAATAAGCATCGGCGCGAGTACGACCGTGCACTGCTAAAGCTTGAATACCTGATTGTTCGGCGATGCGTGCAATTGCGACACCGTTACGATTACAGGTATCCCAGCCGGTACGAATTTTCAGTGTAACGGGTACGTTCACCGCATTGACGACGGCTTCTAATATCTCACCGACTAATTTTTCATTTTGTAATAACGCTGAGCCTGCCATTACATTACAAATCTTCTTCGCAGGACAGCCCATATTGATATCGATGATATGGGCGCCTTGCTCAACGTTATGTTGAGCGGCTTCCGCCATCATCTTGGGATCCGTTCCGGCGATTTGGATTGAACGAGGTTCTGGTTCACCATCATGATTAGCACGTAATAATGATTTTTTACTTGCCCACAAGGCTTTATTGGCGGTAATCATTTCTGATACCACCATACCCGCACCTAAACGACGACATAGTTGCCGAAAAGGGCGATCTGTTACACCAGCCATCGGGGCTAGGAACAGATTATTGGGCAAGATATAAGAACCTATTTTCATAACGGGTATTTATATTTAGGGCTAGTGTCGGCGTTGGTGTTAAGCGTCATGGCGTTGACCAATTATACGTGTCCATTCTTCTTTTAAAACGGCTGGTTGCATATCAAACCAAGGTTGATAACTTTGGCTGACCGCATCAGCTTGAACATCTAAAATACCTGACAGCACAATGGGCGCGCCTGGCTTGGTTAAACTAGCTAAATGTTCCGAAAGTGACTGCAAGGGGCCGGCTAAAATATTGGCTAATAATAAGTCAGCAGGTTCATCAGGACATTGATCAGGAAAGTAGGTGTCAATTTGAACGCCATTACGAGCTGCATTAGCCTGAGTTGCTTCCAAAGCTTGTGGATCCGTATCAACGCCAATGACTTTTTTGGCACCAAGTAAAGCCGCTGCAATGGCTAAAATACCCGATCCACAACCATAATCAATGACATATTTACCTTTCACATCAGCCTGATCGAGCCAGTTGAGACACAAGGCCGTCGTCGGGTGTGTTCCGGTACCAAATGCCAAACCTGGATCGAGCATGATATTAACGGCTTCGGGTTCAACTGGTGACAGCCAGCTAGGGCAGATCCACAAACGCTCACCAAAACTGATGGGTTGGAAACTATCCATCCATTCGCGTACCCAGTCTTTATCTTCAACTGCTTCGATACGATAACTAGGTACCACTTGCGGTCTTAGTTTATGAGACAACTGGGTGATGACGGCATCGGTATCTTGTTCAGCATCAAACAAAGCGACCACATTAGTGGCCGCCCAAAGTGGTGTTGTGCCAATTTCAGGCTCATAAATCGGCTGATCAGCATTGTCTTGAAACGTTACTGCCGCCGCACCACATTCTGATAAAGCATCCGACAAGCGATCCGCCGCATCAGGCGTGCTATCAAATATGAATTGAATCCAAGCCATTAAAGACCCAATTTCTTTTCAAGATAATGAATGTTGGTGCCACCAGTTTGGAAATGCGTGTCATCCATGATCGCTTTTTGTAGCGCGACGTTGGTGTTGATACCTTCAATGCCAATTTCACCCAGTGCCGTTTGCATGCGCGCTATCGCTGATTCACGTGTTTGCCCATAAGCGATTAATTTGCCGATCATGGAGTCATAGTTCGGTGGTACGCGGTAGCCACTATAAACATGAGAATCCATACGGATACCGGCACCACCTGGCGCATGGTAATGGGTAATCAAGCCTGGACTAGGCATAAATGTTTTAGAGTCTTCAGCATTGATCCGGCATTCGATAGCATGGCCATTAAGAACGATATCTTGTTGACTGAATGATAGCGGTCTACCGGCAGCGATGTGGATTTGTTCAGCGACTAAATCAATACCTGATATTTGTTCTGTGATCGTATGTTCAACTTGAATACGTGTATTCATTTCGATGAAATAGAACTCATTATCTTGGAATAAGAACTCAAAGGTACCAGCGCCACGATAGCCAATGCGAATACAGGCATCGGCACAAATTTTACCCATTTTTGCACGCAATTCTGGAGTAATGCCTGGTGCAGGGGCTTCCTCGACTACTTTTTGATGACGGCGTTGCATAGAACAATCACGTTCACCTAAGTGAACGGCATTACCATGTTGGTCGGCCAATACTTGAAACTCAATGTGACGTGGATTTTCCAAGAATTTTTCCATGTAAATCATGTCATTGGCGAATAGCTGCTTAGATTCACTACGTGTTAATGCGATGGCATTTAACAGGTGTGCTTCACTGTGAACTTCACGCATGCCACGGCCGCCGCCACCGCCGGAAGCTTTAATAATAATCGGATAACCAATTCTCTTAGCTAGTCGAAGATTAGTTGTATCATCATCGCCAAGAGGACCATCAGAACCAGGAACACAGGGTACGCCGGCTTCTTTCATTGCGGCAATGGCTGATACTTTGTCACCCATTAGGCGAATCGTTTCAGATTTAGGGCCAATAAAGATAAAACCACTTTGTTCGACACGCTCTGCGAAATCCGCATTTTCAGATAAAAATCCGTAGCCAGGGTGTATCGCCGATGCGTCAGTAATTTCAGCGGCACTAATAAGTGCCGGCACGTTTAAGTAGCTTTGGGCAGAAGCCGCAGGGCCGATGCACACAGTTTCATCCGCTAATAAAACGTGTTTCAAATCGCGATCCACATCAGAGTGAACAGCAACTGTTTTAATACCTAATTCTTTACAGGCTCGAAGTACTCGAAGGGCAATTTCCCCTCGGTTAGCAATGACAATTTTATCGATCATGATGTTTCTTTATCCGTAGTTGAGATGTGTAAATTCACCTTTCGGTACAGCTTATTCGAT
>JAGXHJ010000040.1 GCA_024636315.1 Methylophaga sp. | reverse complement strand
TTCCTTGCTTTCATCTTTGACTTCTTGTTTAGTCATTTTAAGCTGACGAATATGATTCCAATGTTGGAAAGGGACGTCAATGAGGGCAATCAAAATTAAACTGCTGGAGATAGCCATAAAGACCCAAAGTACCAGCATGCCAAGATCGGTCATTGCAGCATTTACTTCTTGCTGACCGAGTGACAATAATTGGTCACGTAAACTCCAAATGATTAAAGTGGAGATAATGCCAATAAGTAAAAATTTTGCCAGTGCCTTAATCAGCTCAATTAAGCCTTGTGGGCCGACTATGCGTTTTAGACCTTTTATCGGGTCAAGTTTTTCCAATTTCACGCCCATAGCTTGCGTCGAGAAATTCCAGCCGCCAGTACTTGCTGGTGCAATCAGCGCTGCTAATGCGGTAATCGCTAAAAATGCACCTAAGTCTAAAGATATAGTTTGTAAGGCATATAAGAAGTGGTGAGCCATTTCTACGGGGTTAAATATTTCTTTGCGACTAAAGCTGAATGATTTTGTCATGACTTCAGCCACACTTCGGATCATCCGTTCACCTAAAAACATCATGCCGGCGGCACTGGCAATGAGTACCAAAACGGTGGTGAATTCTTTAGAACGAGGTACTTGCCCTTTTTCGCGTGCGTCATTAAGACGCTTAGCGGAGGGCTCTTCCGTTTTGTCTTGACCAGTTTCCTCAGCCATTTGGTTGCACCAATAAACGAATAGTTTGTAGCATATAATCAGCCATATTCACTAAGTGATTTGATGCCGCTGGTAAAGTAAAATAGATAACGAAAAATCCCAAAATTATGGTCATGGGGAAACCAATTGAAAAGGGGCTAATCTGCGGTGCCGCTCGCGATAATATACCAAAAGCGAGATTGACCATCATTAAGGAACCAATGGCAGGTAAAGCAACAAGTACGCCTGAAGCATACATCCAACTAGCTTGACCGACAATATCCCGAAAGCTACTCGCTGGGAGACCTGTGGACATAATGGGGAGGGTGACAAAACTCTCTGCAAGCACTTGGATTAAAATTAAATGCCCATTAAGGCTGATAAATACTAAGGTGACAAAAATTAAATAGAATTGACTGATAACTGGCACCGTTACGCCATTTTGTGGATCAATCATCGATGCAAAACCTAGTCCCATTTGCATGGCGATAATTTGCCCGCCGATAATGAAAGCATTAAATAGGAACTGCAACATAAATCCCATGCAGGCACCGATTAAAATTTGATGGGCGACTATCAGTAAACCTTGACCACTAAGAGGCTCAACAGCTGGTGCGGCATTGGGGATGGCAGGTACGATTACTATACTTATTGCAAGTGCGATAAGTAGACGACTGCGATTATTGACAAAATTACTACTAAAAATAGGCGCAGCCATTACTAAAGCGGCAATCCTAAAAAACGGCCATAAATAACTACCAATTACACCGGATATTTCAGCAGTAGATAAATCCATAAAGAAGATCGATTAACCGATCAAAAAAGGAATGTCTTCAAAGATGCGTGTGGCATAACCCATAAGTAGGCTTAACATCCATGGACCGGCAAATACTAATACTGCAATAGTAACTAATAATTTTGGGATAAAACTCAAGGTTTGTTCATTAATTGAGGTCGCGGCTTGAAACATGCTAACCAATAAGCCTACAAATAAGGCTGGTAATAAGATCACGGCAATCAATAAGGTAATGATATGCAGTGTTTGTTGCATGATGGTTAGAACTGTTTCAGGTGTCATAGTTATACGTAAAAGCTAGAAGCTAAAGTACCCATCAATAAAGCCCAGCCATCTATCAACACAAATAACATCAGCTTAAAGGGTAGGGAAATTAGCATGGGGGATAACATCATCATCCCCATCGCCATTAGTACACTGGCGACGACTAAGTCGATAATCAAAAAGGGAATAAAGATTAAAAAGCCAATTTGAAAAGCCGTTTTAAGTTCGCTGGTAACAAAGGCCGGTAGCAATAAACTGAATGGCACATCTTGGGCTGATTCTAATGCTGGATGCCCTGCAATTCCGGAAAATAATTCAATATCAGTCTCGCGGGTTTGCGCCAGCATAAAATCTTTGAAGGGTTGGCTAGCATTTTCGGCGGCGGTCATCATTTCCATTTGGCCGTCCATATAGGGTTTAACGCCATTTTGGTAGGCCGTATCAAAAACGGGATTCATGATGAAAAAAGTTAAAAATAATGATAAACCGATTAGAACTTGATTTGATGGCGTGGATTGCACACCCATCGCTTGTCGTAATATAGACAGGACAATAATGATTCGGGTGAACGATGTCATCATCATTAATGCCGCTGGCAGTAAGGTTAAGACGGTCATTAACGCTAAAATTTGTAGCGTTACAGTGTAACTTTGTCCTCCATCTGCATCTGTCGTAAGCGTCAGTGCAGGAATGCCAGGATCAGCCGCCATGGCAAATAAAGGCATCAGTAATAGACCTAGAGTGAGCAAGCAACGGATCATGACTTAGCTCTTTGTTGCATAACCTGCTGAAATTTTTCAGCAAAATTAGTGTTTGAATTATTTTTTGTGTTTGTCGTGCTTACAGGTGTTTCGAGAATGTGTAAGGTCTGTACATGTTGTGAGGTCACGCCTAGCAGTATTTGCTGATCACCGACTTGCAAAAGCACGGCACGTTCACGAGGTCCTAGCGCCAAACTAGTGATAATTTTCATTTCGCCATTTGCTGTCGTTTGAAAACGGCCAGTTCGACGAAGTAACCAAGCTAAAAATGCGATGCAAGCCAGTACCGCAAACAAACCTAATAAGGTTTCTAATAAAGCACTGGTAGTTACTGGCGGAGTGGTTAATGTTTTCGCGGCCAGTGTATTACTTTGCTCAGCTGTAAAACCTATTACAGACCAGAAGCTTAGTCCTAATATGCCTACGATTTTAAGTATGTGCGCCATCATCGTAATTTTTTGATGCGTTCTTCAGCACTGATAACATCGGTTAATCGAATACCAAATTTATCATTGACGACCACTACTTCGCCATGAGCAATCAGCGTGTCATTGACTAAAACATCCATTGGTTCACCGGCAAGGCGATCTAATTCAACTACAGAGCCTTGGCTAAGTTGCAGTAGATTACGAATGTTGATTTTAGCACGGCCGATTTCCATGGAAATAGTCACTGGAATATCTAACACCATGGCTAAATCTAACTCGGCATGGGCGCGAGGTTTAGCATCATCATCAAGGTGGGTGATGGGGGCAGGGTTGGCTTTTTCAGAATCAGATTGTTCTTCTAATGCCGCTGCCCATGGATCTTCTTCTACATCGGTGCTTTGTTCTTCCAATGCAGATGCCCATTCATCAGCCACTTCTTGGTCAGTTTTATTATCTTCACTCATTATTTTTTACTCTTCTGGAGATGGTATTGAGGTGTTGTATCCTTAGGGTGCTCAATGAGATTGGTAACTTTTAATGCTACTTTATTTTTATGTTCGCCAAAAGTGGCATTGAATACTGGTACATGTTCTGCTTTTACGACTACTGTTTTTGGCATTTCAATCGGTAAAATATCACCGACTTTGAAATTAAGTATTTTTTGTAGACTGTACTTAACGTGTGCTAACTCGGCGGTCAACAGGACATCCGCAGCTAAGATTTCTTCCTTCATGGATGCGCCCCAACGACCATCATCAGAGGCACTATCACTTTGCAAACCAGTATCTAATAACTCACGGATTGGTTCTAACATTGAATATGGGAGCGTGACATGTATATCACCACCGCCACCATCTAACTCAATATGGAAAGTAGATATAACCAATACTTCACTAGGGCTAACAATGTTAGCGAACTGTGGGTTAACTTCGTGGCTGACGAACTCAAAGTTTACATCCATTACGGGAGACCAAGCCTCGGTTAATGTGGCGAAGCATTGATCTAAAACCATGCGAATAACACGTAACTCAGTAGCGGTGAATTCGCGACCTTCAATTCGGGCTTGAAAACGGCCATCACCGCCAAAATAATTATCAAGAATTGTAAAGACAAGTTTAGGCTCTAATACAATTAAACCAGTGCCACGTAGTGGATGCATGTGAATCAAATTCAGACTGGTAGGAACAAACAAGGTATGAATGTATTCTGAAAATTTCATTACCTGTACACCGGTAACAGAAATTTCAGCTGAACGACGTAGCATGTTAAAAAGGCTTATGCGGAAAAGACGGCCAAAACGTTCATTGACCATTTCCAGTGTTGGCATGCGTCCACGGATAATACGGTCTTCATTACCAAAGTCATAATTTCGCGTGCCACCCTTCTCTACCTCTTCGGTAGATGTTTCAATGTCACCGCCGCCCATACCACTTAATAGGGCATCGACCTCGTCTTGTGAAAGTATATCGTGAACAGCCATAGTCTTATTGCATCAGTAAACTAGTGAAATAGACGGATTCTAATTCACCTGATGTTTTCTCAGATTTTAATACCTCATTAATGGTTGCGAGTGTTTTTTCTTGTAATGTTTTAGTGCCTTCAGCTGTGTTAAGTTCGTCATATTTTTGACCAAGCAACAGCATGAGTAATTCATGTTGAATAGCGGGCTCATTGAGAGTGAATGCATCAATAACCTGCTGGTCGCGAGCCATTACTTTTAATTTAACGGATAAATAACGTACCGCTCCCTGACTTTGCTCACCAAAATTAACGATAAGAGGTTTTTCTAGGGTGTAATAAATCGGTGTTTGTTTTACCTCGACAGCCGCTGACTCATCTTCTACGGCAGGTTTATCACCACCACCTAGCAACATCATGGCACCGACTCCAGCAAGTGCTAAAACCAAGACGGCAATAATAATGATCAATAACTTTGTTTTGCTACCACCTTCTTCAGCGATTTCAATATCATCTTGTGTTTCTGCCATGTCGACTCTCTTCCTGTAGGTTGATGTTTTTAGTTTAGCAATTAATGTGCCTGTTTACTGTAAAACAAAGCTCGTGAAATAAATGGCATCAAGATTATCTTTGCCTGTTTCTTCTTTTAAGATGGTTTTCACTGTGTCTAAAGAGACTGTTTGTAGCCTTTTTCGACCTTCTACCGAGTTTACTGTTCCCGATGTTTGAGCAGAGAATAAAGTCCGTAAGGCATCTTGTAACATAGGTAAGTTTAATTCAGCACTATCGATAATAGCTTGGTTATGTGCCATTAATGTGACTTTTATCTGTAAGTAACGTGCTTTTTGATCGCTTTGATTTAGAAAATTAATGGTGAATGGTTCTTCAATAGCATAATAAATGGCTTTATTATTGGCGGCTACATCGTCTTCGGCCCAGGTTGGTAAAATCATCATGGATAGTAAAAGCATGAAGAGGATTCGAATAGATTTGTGCATAGCTTGATATACTCACGTGTTGAAATCTAAAAAAACAAAATTATGACAAGCTTATCCAATAGGTGAAAGGGGCAGAATACAATTGGCTACAAACAAGATAAATCGTTCACAAAAAAATGATGCAACATTATGGGATAAAATAATCACATTACCGCAGTATCTTATTCCTCAGCATAGCTTGTCGGTGTTGATGCATAAGCTGACGCGTAGTGAAGTTACGTGGTTTAAAAATAGTTTTATTCGGTTTATTACCGCGAAATACAAAGTCAATATCAGCGAGGCTGCGCAAACAGATTTAGCCTTTTTCCCGAGTTTCAATGCTTTTTTTACACGAGCCTTACGGGCTGGCATGCGCCAGATTGCGGAGGGTGAAGCACTTATTACCTCACCCGTGGATGGTGTGATTAGTCAGATCGGTAACGTTGTCCAAGGTCAGATTGTGCAAGCAAAAGGTCGCGAATATAGTGTGTTGGAATTGTTGGGCGGTGATGAACTGTTAGCCAAACGATTTGATCAAGGCCAGTTTGCAACTATCTATCTATCGCCAAAAGATTATCACCGTATTCACATGCCTCTTACCGGCACATTACGGAAAATGACTTATATTCCAGGAAAGTTATTTTCGGTTAATCCACGTACTGCACGTACTGTACCTAAGTTATTTGCGCGAAATGAACGTGTAGTAACTGTATTTGATACCGAGCAAGGTCCGATTGTTATGGTGTTAGTAGGTGCTATTTTTGTCGGCAGTATGGAAACCGTATGGTCAGGCAAAATAACGCCGCCATATGGTAAGAATATTCAACATTGGGATTACCATGGCGAACAAGACATCACATTGCACAAAGGTGAAGAAATGGGTCGGTTTAATATGGGATCAACGGTAGTAATGTTGTTGCCATTAGAATCCGAACTATTTAAACAGGAATTTTCTGCTGGTACCCCCATTCAATTAGGGCAGGCAATGGTGTAATGGCATTTAAAAAGTAACGAACGAGGTAAAGCCTTGTTGTACTCTTTGAATGAGGTAGTCAATGTTTGTTATTTTTGTGCGAGAGTCTATCTCTTAATAGTTTGATTTCATCCAATAATTCAATCGCCAAGGCGGCGCCAGCAATATTAAGATCGAGATCGTGTTGCAAACGGAGTGCTCTCTGTACTCGTAGCGTACTATTACCCGTAAACTGCCATTGAATATGACTTAATTGAAAATCTAATGGCTCAATAATGCCATACTCGACCATTGATAGAAGTTGCTCTGCTGACAATGCATAGTTTCGGCATAGTTCAGTTAATGAGACTAATTGGTCATCATAAACGATGACACCCGTGAATAAAGGTGTGTGGTTATTACTCATTTAATTTCCCCAGCTTGTGATAGGGTTGCTATATAGCATGGTCAACCGTAAGTATTTTGTCATTAAAATCAACATGATGCCCTTAGTTTAAAGTGCCATAGCGTAGCGAATAAGTAGCTCTGCAATATGTCTTACTGCTGAGCTACTTCTACTTTAAGTCTGTTTATTTTTCTGTCTTAATTTCAATACGCTTACTTTGCAATTTTTCAGTTTTAGGTACATGCAATTCCAACACGCCATCTTTAGTTTTCGCTGAAATGTGGTCGAGATCGGCGCTGGTGGGTAAGGTAAAGCGACGCATAAAACCTCCAGTAAAACACTCAATACGTTTGTAATTGTTTTCCCCCACTTTTTTTTCGTTTTCAGGTTGACCTTTGATGGTAAGAATGCCATTTACAACTGCCACTTCAATATTTTGTGACTTTACGCCAGGCAAGTCGGCATGAATGACAAAATCCTTTTTTGTTTCTTTGATGTCGACGGTAGGAGACCATTCTTCGGTAGCATAATTAGTTGCTAATGCTGGAATATTAAATAAAGTAGAGACGTCACATTGTAGTTCATCTAATAAACTAAGTGGTCTGTACTTTTGAATAGCCATGATCTATGTCCTTTATTAAAATTAAATTTGTTTTGTCACCATGGTATTAGCTCTAAGATGACTTTTATTTAGCTACTAGCTTTGCATCAATACTGTCTTCAGCTTGTAACCAGTGAGCTACTGAATCCCCTTTGAAATTTTCATTTTCTGCAAGGTAATAGGCCGCTTTTGCAATCTGATTATGCCGGTACTTAGTATGTACCCCAGCTAGTACGGAGACTTTTTGTGCATTAATTTGAGGTGCAGTTTTTAATGCGGACTTTGTGGATGTTTTTGTTGATTTTAAAGTCATGACTTTTACCTTTCTTAAACGTTATAAAATAGCTACTCATATACTGTCAGTAGCTTTATAAATACAGTAACCATGAGCAATTACACTTCTTACTTTGGGCTTAGGGTTAAGATGGACTGCTTGGTCATCAAGATAACTTATCGCATTAATTGTGCCATGAGTTATCTTGTTGATTTTAAGGGGTTTATTGTTTTGTGTGAAAAACAGGTATGTAAAAGAAAGTTAACATTATTTCTTGGTTAAAGTTGTCTACATCTTTGTATTTAAGGTGTTAATTATGAAGTGGAAAGGTGATAACTAGTGTTTACACTTAGATGAGATTATTAATCAATAATTAGTAAATTATTCAACATCAGCAATCATATTTAATTTCGCAAAAAAATAAGAGTAGTAAATACTTATTTTAGACCGTGAAAATATTTGCCAATAAGTAATATATAATCGTGCCATGAAAGCATATTTGGGGGGCTTAATATTATGAATTCCAACCGAGTTGAAGTTAAGCATTCAGCTTTGAAATGGCACGCGATGGCTCACGAAAAGGTGCTAACTCAAGTAATAAGTTCGCAGCAGGGATTAACTGAGTTAGAAGCATCTAAACGACTTAGTGAACATGGCCGCAATGTATTACCTGAGCCTAAAATGCGTGGTCCGCTGATACGTTTTTTATCTCAATTTCATAATATATTGATTTATGTATTGCTGGCGGCGGCCTTTATCACCGCCTTGTTGGGCCATTGGCTTGATACTAGCGTGATACTCGGGGTCGTGGTGATTAATGCTTTTATTGGCTTTATTCAAGAGGGCAAGGCTGAAGATGCCTTGCGTGCTATAAAAAAAATGCTGTCGCCGCAAGCAGTGGTGTTGCGTGATGGCAAACGTATTTCCATCCCCGCGGAAGAGTTGGTGGTCGGTGATGTGGTTTATTTACAATCAGGCGATAAAGTCCCCGCCGATTTACGTTTAATAAAAATAAAAAACCTTAAAATACAAGAGTCTACGTTGACAGGTGAATCAATGCCTGTTGAAAAAATCAGTGATGCAGTTGATGACGATGCGGTGATAGGCGATCGCCTATCAATGGCTTATTCCAGCACATTAGTGACGTATGGTCAGGGTACCGGTGTGGTCGTTGCTAGTGCTGGTAATACTGAAATCGGACAAATCAGTGCCATGCTGTCACAAGTTGAAAGCTTAACGACACCACTGATAATTAATATGACTGAGTTTGCACGATTATTAACAGGCGTTATTATTGTTATTGCTACACTGACAATGGCTTTAGGTGTGTGGCTTTATGACTATACTCTATCTGATATGTTTCTTGCGGCAGTTGGTCTTGCTATAGCTGCAATTCCCGAAGGTTTGCCGGCAATTATGACCATAACACTGGCCATAGGCGTGCAACGGATGGCGGCACGCAAGGCGATTATTCGACGCTTACCTGCCGTGGAAACACTAGGAGCCGTGACTGTTATATGCTCTGACAAAACAGGGACATTAACCCGTAATGAAATGACGGTAACTAATGTCGCAATAGCCAATGGTGGCCTGTTGGATGTGACTGGTGTAGGTTACGATCCGCATGGTGATATTTTAAGCGCAGATAAAGAAATAGATTTGAATGCTCACCCAGTATTAAATGAGCTGAGTCGTGCTACTTTATTATGTAACGATGCCATATTGAACATGCAAAATGGTGATTGGTTATTACAAGGCGATCCAACGGAAGGTGCTTTGATCGTGCTTGGAATGAAGGCGGGCATGATCCCAGATTTTGAACATGAAGCATGGCCTCGTACAGATGTGATTCCGTTTGAATCCGAACATCAATTTATGGCGACATTGCATCATAATCATCTTGGTGACGGGGTAAGTTACATAAAAGGAGCACCAGAGCGTATTTTTGCGATGAGCCAATTTCAACGTGTTGATTTGAAGGATGAGCCAATTGATTTAGCTTATTGGCAACAACAAATGGATGTAATGGCACAAAATGGCCAACGTGTGTTAGCCATTGCCACCAAACGAACCCATGCCGAGCATCGTGATTTGAAATACAGTAATGTGAATACTGATCTGACTTTGTTGGGAATTGTTGGCATGATTGACCCACCTCGTGAAGATGTCAGTGAAGCCATTAAACAGTGTCAATCTGCTGGTATTCGGGTAAAAATGATCACCGGTGATCATTCAATTACTGCACTCGCTATTGGCAAAAAAATGAATATTGGTGATGGATATCATGTGATGACTGGCCATGAAATTGAACTGATGTCTGATGATGAGTTGTGCGATGTTGTTAATGATATTGATGTTTTTGCCCGCTCAAGTCCAGAACATAAATTACGCTTAGTTAAGGCACTTCAGGCCAAAGGTCATATTGTTGCGATGACGGGCGATGGGGTGAATGATGCACCTGCGTTGAAGCGAGCGGATGTGGGTGTGGCAATGGGTAAAAATGGCACTGAGGTAGCAAAAGAAGCCTCTGTAATGGTACTGGCGGATGACAATTTTACCTCTATAGTGCACGCCATCGAAGAAGGTCGTACTGTTTATGAAAACCTGAAAAAAGCCATTGTCTTTATATTACCAACCAATGGTGGGGAGGCATTGGTGATCATTGCTGCAATTCTGATGGGACGAACGCTACCTATTACGCCGGTACAAATCTTGTGGGTAAATATGATAACAGCCGTTACGCTGGCATTGGTTTTGGCATTCGAACCCGCAGAAAGTAATGTCATGCAACGACCACCACGCAATACTAATGAACCCTTATTAACAGCCGCTCTGTTATGGCGAATTGTATTTGTGTCTATTATTTTGATGCTCGGCACTTTGGGATTGTTTATTTGGGAACGCAGTCAAAATGTTGATTTGGAATATGCGCGTACCGTAGCGGTGAATACCTTAGTGATGTTTGAGATTTTTTATCTGTTTAACTCACGCTACATCAGTGGTTCAGTGCTTAATAAAGCGGGTTTATTGGGTAACCGATATGCCTTAATGGCAAGTGCTTTGTTAGTTCTTTTCCAGCTTGCTTTTACCTATTCAAGTCCTATGCAAAAACTATTCGACACCGTGGCGCTGGATACATTTACATGGCTACTTATCATTTTAGTATCATCATCGGTACTCTTTTTGGTTGAATTTGAAAAATACGTGGTCAGAAAATTCAACCACATTAATAATATCAACCCTATTTAGAACAAGGATGACACAACACCTAGATTTCCTTATAGAACATCGCCAAGGAAATTATTTTTGATTCAAAATATGGATAGTAACAATGCCACATGGAGCATTGAAGCGAGTCGCCGTATTGGCAATCGTTGGAAGCTGTTATTGGATGGGAGATTATTTAAGATCCAATCAGGTCAATAATACACGCTATCAAATCCGAAATGATAATTACTCTCCAGTGGAGTTGGCCCGCTATTTTTAGACTTCGATGCTACTGTTTATTTGTTCTATCTGCTCTTTTAGCCGACTAAGCTCAGCAGATGCTTCAGTCCAATTGCTCCACAGCTTTTGAAACATCGTTGAATTTACGAATGTTTCGGGGATCGTTTCATTATCAGTAAAGTCTGACAGTTTATTAAGTTCACAAGCAATTAATACCAGATCATTCAAGTCTATGGGACCTGTGGATTCTCTCTCTAGTCTATTATGGGTAATTGCTACAGAGGCGATAAGAGGAGAGAAATTCCACTTATCTAAGATCATTTTACCTGCCTTTGGATAAAGTATAGGTATCACTTGATTGGCAACGTGAATGAGTAATTTCGGTTCATTATTCAAACCTGAAATTTTATTTAATCGGAGCATCAGAGGGAGCACACCGATATTGTGGACCATACCTGCGAGTAATGCCTGTTCAGGATCAATATCTGTTTTTTGTTGGGCTAATACATAGCAGATAGCTGAAACATTGTTGCTTTGTTGCCAAATGTCATTGAAATAGTTTTCGAGCCCTCGCGTTTTAGTATTCATGAAATTTTGGGCGATAACTAATCCGGTGATCAAATTTTGTATTTTAGAAAAACCTAATCTTGCTACAGCTGATTAACACTGCTTATGTGAACACGAGCGCCAAAGAGAGCTGAATTTGCAATCTTAATAATCCGGCCAGAAGTATTAGGATCAAACTTAACCAGATTAGCGAAGTCTTCGGCCTTAGTGTTCTCGTCATGAGCTAAAGCTCGAACTTTAAGTATGATGTCGGGAGGGGAGGGTAATTCTAGTTTGTTATTTTTTATATCTGCAGACAATTCAGCTATTGTAGCGTTAACTTGTTCAGTTATAGTCATGTTTTGTGTCATCGCAAGAAGATATGTGCCAATAACAATATCATATCATTGGTGAACGCGATGAAATAATGGGGTGAATGATGGGGCTCGAACCCACGACAACCGGAATCACAATCCGGGACTCTACCAACTGAGCTACACTCACCATTTTAAATGGCCACTACATGTTTGAAAACGGATGTTTCAAATGATCATGAAGTTAAGCGGCACATTCTACCGCCTTTATTATTTTGGTCAAGATAAATAATGCTTCATTAGTGAAAATCATCGAAACACATCCTTGTGTCAGCTTGTGAGAAGGGTATTAATTAACCTGAGATCGGGTTAAGGTCTGACCAATAATTCAAATTCTTCACGCGTAAGATTTAATGCTGGCTTACTCTCTTTCAGACAGTAAGCAATAAGACCACCAATCAGATTGAGCATAAAGCCATTCATACTCCGG
>JAGXHJ010000039.1 GCA_024636315.1 Methylophaga sp. | reverse complement strand
CCATCTACTTTGATAGTGAGATCATCTGATGCAATACCACAAAATGGGCTAGGCACTTCTAACCACATTCCTGAATCAGTCATTTCAGTCATAGTTGTATCCTTAATCGTACTTAATATATTTAAAGCGTGGATCAGAAGGGGTGCCTTCAAAAGGACTCGCCTCTTCTTTCGCTGGTTGCCATTGCACAACTTTTTCAATCATTTTTGCTAGTTCGAAATCTTTATTAGTGATCCCTTTAGCACTATGGGTGGTTAGTTTCACAATGACAAACGCATACGATGCTGAAATATCAGGGTGATGCCAAGCAGCTTCTGCTAAATGACCTACCGTATTCACCACCATTAAGGTACCTTTCCAACCACTGGTTTTATATTTACGACGGATCCAGCCATTTTCAAAATACCAATTAGGTAGTTCTGTTGCTAATTTTTCAGCAACTTCTTCTTCAGAATAGATTTTTTCATTTGTGTCAGTCATTACAATTCACCTTTAATATTTAGTCGCTAAGAGGATACCCGAATTTTTTTGACTAACCATTTTTAGCTCGCATTAATAAAGAATCAATACTATTTTCTTTCAATTGTTTTTGTAGCGCATCAGCCTTATCTCGACCTATAACGGGCCCAATTTGGACGCGATGCCAAGTGTCTTTATTATCAATGGTTACTGTCTGTACTCTAGATTCAACACCTAAAAATGCGAGTTTTGCTTTATAAGCATCCGCATCCGCAGCTTTACGAAAAGAGCCAACTTGCAATAAATAACTCACTTTATCAACTGCTTTATCCGTATTTTCTGTAGGAGTAGTCGGTAACGTTATGACGGGGGCTTGTGTTTGTTTAGGTGTTTCAACTACAACCTCCATTTCAGGCAATAAGGTGTAAAACTCAAATGTAGGTTCTACTCCATTCTTATTTTTACTGACCTTTTTCTCAATTGCGTTTTTTTCTGGTGCTGTATTTGTTGAATTATCTTTTATATGTAGTAAAAACATAATAAAAGCACCTACCGCAAAACTGAGAAACATAGGTCCCCACGGCATCGTTTTTTTAGGTGCCGAATTTCGTGAATTTCGCTTTTCTGCCACTTACATAGTCTCCGGTGCTGATACACCCATAACGGTTAAACCGTTATAAATAACTTGTTTGACGGCCGAAACCAAGGTTAAACGCGCCTGACTCAACTCAAGATCATCAATAATAAAGTGATGGGCATTGTAATAGGTATGGAAATCACGAGCTAAATCCATCAAATAATGGGCCAATATATGTGGTGTATGATTCAATGCTGACGATTCGATTACTTCTGGATAGCGCGCTAAGGCGGTTAATAAAGCTTGTTCATGCTCTTCAACTAAGCGATTTAAGTGCGTTTCACCTTGTGTTTTATCCCATGCCAAACCACGCTCAGCTAGTTGTCTAAAGACACTACAAACTCGTGCATAAGCATATTGCACATAATAAACAGGATTATCAGTACTTTGCGTTTTAGCTAGTTCTAAATCAAAATCCATATGTTGATCAGCGCCACGTAAAACATAAAAGAAACGAGCAGCATCTTTCCCTACTTCTTCTCTTAATTCACGCAAGGTAACAAAGTCACCACTTCGCGTCGACATGGCTACTTTTTCAGATCCTCGATACAACACGGCAAATTGAACTAATAATACTTTTAGTCTATCTGCATTTTGATTCATCGCTTCTAAAGATGCTTTTACACGTGGTACATAACCATGGTGATCTGAGCCCCAAATATCAATTACGGTATCAAAACCTCGATTAAATTTGTTCAAATGATAAGCGATATCAGAAGCAAAATAAGTTGTTTGACCATTATCACGGACCACTACACGATCTTTTTCATCGCCATAATCCGTTGATCTAAACCACCAAGCACCGTCTTTTTCATATAATGCTTTTGAATTTTTTAAGGTTTCAATGGCTTGTTCAACAACACCCGATTCCATCAGTGAACGTTCTGAAAACCATTCGTCATAATCAGTACCAAAATCAGCTAAATCAGCACGAATATCAGCTAAAATTGAATTCAAACCTAGATCAAATAACTGGCGATATCCAGTCTCACCTAATAATGCTTTTGCCTTATTGGTTAAACCATCAATGTGAAGTTCTTTATCCCCACCTTGTGGTTCATCAAGAGGAACATCAGCAAATATTTCACTTGCTGGATGGCGAAATAGTTCACCTTTATCTGCTTTTAAGGTAGCTGCGATATCTAAAACATAATCCCCTTTGTAAGCATTACTAGGGAAAGTGAATTGTTCACCACAGGCATCTAAATATCGTAACCAAACGCTGGTTGCCAATATATCCATTTGCCGACCAGCATCATTTACATAATATTCACGATGAACATCAAATCCTGCTGTCATTAATAAACTGCTGACGACAGAACCATAAGCTGCACCTCGACCATGGCCAACATGTAGTGGACCGGTGGGATTAGCAGATACAAATTCAACTTGAACGCGTTTTCCGTTACCTACTTGGCTACAACCAAATGTGTCACCAGAGACTAAAACATCTTTAACGATTTGTTGAGCTGATTCCGCAGATAAAAAGAAGTTAATAAAACCTGGACCAGCGATATCAATTTTAGTAATAAAATCAACATCTTTCATCGCTTCAACCAATAAAGCAGCTATTTGGCGAGGATTCATTTTGGCTGGTTTTGCCAACATCATGGCGATGTTGCATGCAAAATCACCGTGTAATTTATCTTTAGTACGTTCAATTTGTATTTCTGGCAAATCAAGTTCAGGAAGCTTTTCCTGTTGAATAAGGTCCGTTAATGCAGTTTGAATTATTTTTATAAGCTGGGCTTTCAATGTCGTAAAACCTGAGATTAATTAAGTCGGGGTATTTTAACTGATCATGAGTTATGGATCACAGAGAGAAAATTGATCTCGCTTTGTTTCTGGTCATTTCAGCTTAGACGATGATCTTTTTTTGATAGCTTTTTTTGCGTAGTTTTTTAAATTTGCGGGATATTAGCTTTGAATAAACATTAATATAGTTTTTAAAAGATTAATGATGTTGATGTTTAATGCCTGTGGGTATGTGGGTAACATTTTAAAACAGTTTAATATTAACAACTTATAAATCATCCGATCTGTTAATAAATGAGATGGTTAATCAGTGATCTCCTGTGGATAACTAGGCTACTTATCCACAACCAAAGTTATCCACAAGTTATGATCAAATTTATAAGGTATTTATACAGGAGTTATCTTTGGCTACTTATTGAGTCATAAATTAATTTGAATAATTTTTAAATAATCTTAATTGGCCTAAAAATTAAGATATTTAAAATTAATCACTTATTGTTCTTTAGACAGTAATATTGAAATTTAGCGGGAATGTGCGATAAATAAACATTATTTAAAGCGGCTTGGAATTTAGCTTAAAGTAAATCAAGCGGATCAATATCGATTGACCATCTTACTTTTCGAGTTAACTTTAAAGATCCAATAGCGGGCATGAAATGATCAAGTAATTGATGTAATGGCTTTCGTTGTTGGGACAATAATAATAATTGTGCTCGATAACGACCTGCTCGTCTTTCCATAATGGCAGGAACAGGTCCCATCACAATAACTTCTTGTTGTGTCGCTTGATGGAAAAGACCTGAAACATCACTTAAAAATTGCATAGCTAACGATTCATCTTGAGATTCAGCACGAATAACACATAGCGATCCAGTTGGCGGCATCGCCATCATTTTTCTTTCGGCTAATATTTTTTGTGCGGTAAAAGCATAACCATGTTTAATTATATTTTGCCAAAACTCATGTTGTGGCTGGCTAGTCTGAATAAATACTTCGCCCTTTTTATCACCCCGTCCTGCTCGGCCTGTTACCTGAATAATGAGTTGAGCTAAGGATTCTGTTGATCGAAAATCAGCACTAAATAAACCCTGATCAGCATCCAATACACCAACAAGCGTTACATCATGAAAGTCGTGACCCTTGGCTAACATTTGTGTACCAACTAATATTTTGGCACCACCTTGTCTAATTTCATTAACAATCTCGGCGAAAGCATTCACTTTTTGAGTACTATCTCGATCAATCCGCAATACAGGGGTTTCAGGAAAATAAGCTTGTAAAGTATGTTCTACTTGTTCAGTACCTGCGCCATAGGTTTTTAAATCAGCTGCCTGACAGGTAGGACATTTATCAACTAAACGCTGAATTAATCCACAATGATGGCAACACAAAACATTACGTCGTTGATGAACTATCATTCTGGCATCACAATGTGAACAGGTCGCTTGCCAACCACAATCATGGCACATTAAAACCGGTGCAAAACCCCGACGATTGATAAACAATAAAACTTGGTTACCGGCTGATAGTTGAGTTTTTATAGCTTGATACAACACCGTTGAAATACCACTATTCGCTGAGGGACCACGACTATCAATCAATTTTATTTTCGGCATGCTGGCGCCTGTGGCACGCTGATTTAAAATTAATAACTGATAACGCTGCTGTTCAACGTTGTATAAACTTTCTAGTGAAGGTGTGGCACTACCCATGACAATAGGTATGTTAGCCCTCTGAGCGCGAATTAAAGCGACATTACGGGCATGATAACGTAAGCCATCTTGCTGTTTATAAGATGCGTCATGCTCCTCATCAATAATAATTAAACCTAAGTTAGGTAATGGCGTAAATACCGCTGAGCGTGTGCCAATCACAATATCAGCTAAAGTAGCTTTGGCTAATAACCAGGATTGTTTACGTTCACCATCAGAAACAGCTGAGTTCAAAACGACGATACGAGCGGCTAAACGCTGTTTAAATCGTTCAACAAATTGAGTCGTTAAACCAATTTCAGGTATTAATATTAATATTTGTTTACCCGCTACCACCATATTTTCAGCAAGTTGCATATACACTTCAGTCTTACCACTTCCGGTGACCCCTTGTAATAAATACGGGGCGAAGCGTGCTCGTGATTGCCAAATATTGTCTACTGCGGATTGTTGTTCTTCATTCAATTGACAATGTTCAACTGGATTGTGGGTAATCAAAGGTTGTTTGATGTGCTGGAATGAACTGACTACTTTATTTTCTTCTAAGCCAAGCAATGAAGTTCGACACTGACCTAACTGTTGATAAATAAATTTCTGACTGACACCTTCTGAATATTCTTTTAATAAAAATATTAACGCGTTTTGTTTTTTGCCTAATTTAAGATCTATAACCGAGGAAGTAAGTTGCCAATAAGTTTCCGTCTCTAATTCAGCTGTTTCACCAAGCCGTATTTTTTTAGGTAAGACGGTTTGAAAACAATCGCCAATTGGGTGGTGATAATAATCACTCAACCATTGCGTTAGTAACAGTAAATCTGCTGACAGGAGAGCTTGGTGATCGATAGCTTCACTTATTGTTTTTAGCTTAGCGGTATCACTTTCTTCATTAGCCTTTTTAATATTAACAATAATTCCTATTAACTCTCTACTTCCAAAAGGTACTTTGACACGCATGCCTGTTTGCCAATTTATTTCAGAATTATTAGGTAGATAATCAAAAGATAATCTTAGGGGGCATGGCAGTGCAATTTGTAGAATTGTGAGTTTCATTAATAATAATATAAGTTATTTAAAAGATATTGATGATGATGTTTAGTGCCTGTGGATATGTTAGTAAGACATTATTTCGTTTTTATTTCAATTTGTTATTGTTGCTTTCTAGTGTGTATAACTAAAAAAGTTACTTTGAATAACCTGTGGATAACCCCACTAGTTATCCACAGGTAAAGTTATCCACAGATTATGATCAATTTTATATCAGGCTTATACAGAGGTTATATTTTCTTCTATTTCGTCTTTTTTTCTATCCATGACATCTATATTAAGTGTTTTAAAATGAATAAATGCTTTTACAGCTTGTTGTAGAAGTCGTCTTATTTGGCTAATAGAAGCCATAGTTTTATCCATTTTAGCGATAGACAATTTACCTTCAGCACCGCGACGTAATAATAGAGATTTTAATGATTGATACTCAGATTCAAGTGTATCAAATTCTTTTTTTAGCATGTCGTCTTGCGTGTTTTTTTGGCTAATGTTGGCATGATTTAATAAGTTGACACTGTGTTTGTAAAATATATTTATTTGTTCTTGAATGCTGGTGTTTATTGCTGTTTCCACCTTTTTCTTATTAGCATTAATATTGACGGCTAGTTCAGAAATAGCATCATAATATTGTGATATTCGAAGAATACTTGGTAAAGCATCTGCGACTTCTTCGCTTAAGTTTTGTTTATATAATTCAGAAGTATAATCACCTATGGCAATCGTTAATTTTTCAACGACAGTGTCTTTTACCGCCATGTTATTGCTCGTTGTTTCAAAGTTAATACTATCTTTTGCCATGGCAAGTGAATAATGACCGACTCTCTGTAGTTCTTTATATAAAGCATGTATTGCTAAAGAGGGAATGGTTAAAGCATTTTTATCTAAATACCTAGGATTAGCTTCATCTTCATCCTGAGTCTTAAAGCGACCTGATAACCATATGACCAATTTATCTGCCAATGGCCACATTAATAACACACCCAAAACATTAAAAACGGTGTGAAATATTGCCAGCGTAGTGGTACTTGCATCACCTAAATGGAATAAATCTTGGAAAAAGAGGATGGCGGTTATGAGTGGTAACAATAAAATAAGCGATACTATACCTGTAACTAAATTAAAAATAACATGACTAGCAACTACTCTTTTGGCAACTGGGTTGGCACCAAAAGATGAAAATATCGCCGTAGTTGTACTTCCTAAATTACTACCGATAGCAATGGCGGCGGCAGGAAGTAATGTCATTAAACCGCCTGATAATGCGGTTAATGTAATAGCAAGTGTGACACTTGATGATTGCATTAATAAGGTAATTAAAAAGCCTAAACCGGTATACATTAAAATATCTTTAATGCCGATTTCACCACTGCCAGTTAAAGAAACCTGATCACCAATTACTGAAAATGTCTCTTTAAGTACATCAATGCCCATAAAGAGAATGCCAAAACCTACTAATGCTTGGCCTAACGCACCAACATGTGAGTCACCTTTAGCGAGCTTTATCACCATACCTATACCGATCATCGGTAATGCAAACGCACTTATCTTGAAGTTGAATCCGATTAAGGTAACTAACCAACCGGTAGTTGTAGTACCAATATTACTGCCAAAAATAATCCATATGGCACGTCTTAAACTTAATAAACCGGCATTGGTAAAACCAATGGTTGCTACGGTTACCGCGCCGGAAGATTGAATTAAAGACGTTAAAAAAATACCGACACCTAAACCACGCAATCGAGTATTAGTCCAGTGATGTAATAATTGATTAAGAGTGCTTCCAGCGGCCATTTTAAGGCCATCGGACATTAACCACATGCCGAGTAAAAACAAACCTAAACCACCAATACCAGCACTGATCATTGGAAAAAGTGACATAAAACCCCTAATAAAATTAAGTGTTAATAAAATTTAGTTTAATAGTACCTTAATCCTGAGAACTGCCCGAATAATCATCGACAAGTGTTATTCTATATTTAAGACTATTTTTAGGATGATTTGGGTATGAAACTAGCAATTATTGTGGCCACAGATGAGCAAGGCTTAATTGGCAAAGATAATGACTTGCCGTGGAAGTTATCAGCTGATTTACAGTATTTCCGACGGGTTACCATGGGAAAACCTATTATTATGGGGAGAAATACCCATGATTCAATTGGTCGGGCATTGCCTGGTAGAAAAAATATTATTGTGACTAAAAATAAAGCTTATCAAGCTGAAGGTTGCACTGTTGTAAATTCAGTTGATGATGCGTTGCTAGCTTGTGAGCAAGTAGAGGAAGTCATGGTGATGGGCGGGGCATCATTGTACGAACAGTTTTTACCGAGGGCAGACAAACTGTATTTAACTCAGGTGCACGCTTCACTTACAGGAGGAGATACTTGGTTTCCTGAGTGGCATAAAAATGAATGGTCAGAAATAAGTAGAGAAGATTATCTAGCGGATGAAAAAAATGATTACGCCTATAGTTTTATTGTCTACGAGAAAATAAAAAAGTAAGTTGTTTCTAAGGTGGGGGATTACTATTATAGTAATGAGTGTTAAGCCGAGAGCAACCTTACTAGGAAGATCTCGGCTTAACGCCTCTTTAGCTTTGAGCTTATGTGTTAGGTGTTAAAAGTCGTAATGCAGCTTGAGTATGTTCTGCTGCTTCATGTCCTAAATCAGTTAAGTAACCACCATCTTCACTATCAACTAAGCCTTTTTCATGGAGACGTTTGATGGCATTGACCAAGCCATCACGGGCAGTATCATGAACCTTAATGCCTTCTTGTGTGCTATCTAAATTGTAGCGAAGTAATAATTCAATTTCATCGACTAGTTCTTGTTTAATGCTCATCTTTTTTTCCTGTTTTATTGTGGCGACAGTCAATCCTACGCCGATTTTTAAAAATTACTATTGGATATTTAAGTGAGTGACTAGAAGTATCGACTTAAATTACCTTAGAAAAACGTTGTTCAGTTTTTTGCTGAAGATAAAAATCAAAAGCCATGCAGATATTTCTGATTAATAAATGACCTGCTGGAAGTACCTCTATTTTATCTTGGTCATAAGTTACTAGGCCATCAGTAGCGAATTGGTTAAGTTGTGGGTAGACATCGGCAAAATATTCAGCAAAGTTAATGCCCAGCAAATTTTCAATGACGTTGATATCTAGTGAAAAGTGGCAAATGAGTCGGGTAATAACAGTACGGCGAATTTTATCATCTTCATTTAAGGTGATGCCTCTAAAAACCGGTAGCTCATTATTACTTAGGCTTACTGCATAATCTTCGAGGGTACGTTGATTTTGTGAATAGGAATCACCAACACTGCCAATTGAGGTAACACCAAGCCCGACAATGTCGCATTCAGAATGCGTTGAGTAGCCTTGAAAGTTACGATACAGCTTGTTTTCTCTCTGGGCGATAGCGAGTTCATCATCAGGTTTTGCAAAGTGATCCATGCCAATATAAACATAACCTGCGGCGGTGAGCTGCTCTATGGTGCGATGCAAAATTTCGAGCTTAACTTCAGGGCGAGGCATATCTTCACTGTTCATTTGACGCTGAACTTTAAAACGTTCTGGCATATGAGCATAGTTGAACACCGATAAGCGTTCTGGGCTCACCGCAATAATTTTATCGAGTGTTTCGGCAAAACTATCAGGGGTTTGATGTGGTAAACCATAAATAAGGTCGATACTGATTGACCGAAAATCGTTTGCACGAGCAGCATCAATTACTGCAAAGGTTTCTGCTTCACTTTGAATACGATTGACGGCTTTTTGTACGATAGGGTTAAAATCTTGGACACCTAAACTGATGCGGTTAAAGCCAATTTCACGCAGTAAGGCAATAGTTTCAGCATCAGCTTCACGAGGATCAATTTCAATTGAATATTCACCCGTCGCATCATCAGCTAAGTTGAAGTGCTGCCGCGTCACAGCCATCAGTTCACGCATTTGTTGATGACTAAGAAATGTTGGTGTGCCGCCACCCCAATGCAATTGTTCAACAATACGATTAGAGTCGAATAATGCGGCTTGTAGGGAAATTTCTTTATGTAAATTAGCTAAGTACGGTTCTGCGTGTTTGCGATTTTTAGTGATTATTTTATTGCAGGCACAATAAAAACAAACGGTGTCACAAAAAGGCAGGTGAAAATAAAGTGATAGTGGGCCGCCACGTTGGTTCGATAAGGCTATTTGCTGTTTGTAACTGTCGGCAGTAAATTTTTCAGCAAATTCAACGGCGGTCGGGTATGAAGTATATCGAGGCCCTGCTTTGTCATAGCGCTTTATCAGATCAAGATCAAAAGTAACTGTCTGTTCCAAAATAATTGTTCCTAATGGCTTTAGCAAGAACTAATTATAACGAGCTACTCATTCAATGATGCGGCGATCAGACGCTTACTTGATATAGATCAATATAGAACCTTTTTGGATTAAACCGTGAAACGATTTTGGTGTTCAGGATGTTCAGATAAGTGATCGTGATATTGCTGAATAATCGGTAATACTTCTTCTGGTGTATCGACTATATGAAATAAATCCAAGTCTTTTTTATCAATACAGCCTAGTTCTAGCACTTGCCCTTTCAGCCAATCTATTAAGCCAACCCAAAATGATGAACCGTAAAGAATAACGGGGAATGGCCGTATTTTTTCAGTTTGAATTAATGTTAGTGCTTCAAAAAATTCGTCCAGCGTACCAAAACCACCAGGGAAAACGACATAACTCATTGAGTATTTAACAAACATTAATTTACGAACAAAAAAGTATCTAAATCGTAGGCTAATGTCTTGGGTCGGATTGGGCGTTTGTTCATGTGGCAAAGCAATGTTTAAGCCTACAGATTTACCACCCTGACGATAAGCGCCTTTATTGGCTGCCTCCATAATACTCGGGCCGCCGCCACTGATCACTGAAAATTTAGCGCGTGAGAGGTTATGGGCAACGGTAATGGCATCTTGATAATACGGAGAGGTATTTGGCAACCGAGCGCTACCAAAAATCGACACTGCCGGTCCCAGATCGATTAAGGTTTCAATACCATCAATCAGTTCTGCTTGAATACGGAATATCCGCCAGGCTTCTGAGGTTTTAAGATCTTCCATGTTTATATTCCTGCAATAGAACTAAATACGACAATAATTAAAATGAATTTACTTTGCAATAAAACTAGTTTTTGCCCTTAATCTAAAGAATATCCGTATATAAGTGCCTGTCTAAGGTATCATTATGGGTTTTATTGATTCATTCTGGCAGGTTTTATGAAGGTATTGGTTATAGGTGGTGGTGGACGTGAACATGCATTAGCGTGGAAATTGATTCAATCACCGCGTTGCTCACAAGTTTATGTTGCACCAGGTAATCCTGGCACTCGCAATGAGCCAAATGTTGATAATGTCGCGATTGCTGTTGATGATATTGCTGGCCTAGTGTCTTTTGCCAAAGAGAATGCCATTGAGCTTACGATTGTTGGCCCCGAAGTACCTTTAGTTATGGGCGTTGTTGATGCCTTTACTGAGGCAGGGTTACGTTGTTTTGGTCCCACAAAAGAAGCCGCACAATTAGAAGCGTCCAAAAGCTTCACTAAAGATTTCTTAGCGCGGCACAAAATTCCAACAGCAGCATATCAAGTGTTTACTGAGATCGAACCTGCGGCGGCTTATATCAAACAACAAGGCGCACCCATCGTTGTCAAAGCGGATGGCTTAGCTGCTGGCAAAGGTGTCATTGTTGCGCTAACAGAACAACAAGCGATCGTAGCTGTTGAAGATATGTTGTCAGGCAATGCCTTTGGTGATGCCGGCCATAGGGTTGTTATTGAAGAGTTTATGACCGGCGAAGAAGCAAGCTTCATTGTTATGGTCGATGGCAAACATATTCTGCCGCTAGCAACATCACAAGATCATAAAGCACGAGATAATGGCGACCAAGGCCCTAATACTGGCGGTATGGGCGCGTATTCTCCTGCACCTGTTGTTACCCCTGAAGTCTACAATCGTATTATGGCTGAAGTTATTGAGCCAACAGTAAAGGGTATGGCTGAAGATGGCCGACCTTATACTGGTTTCTTGTATGCTGGTGTGATGATTGATGAGCACGGTGCACCACGTGTAGTTGAATATAATTGCCGTTTTGGTGACCCAGAAACACAGCCCATTTTGATGCGCTTACAATCCGACTTAATTCCACTATGTGAAGCTGCACTTGATGGCGAGTTAGACACAGTAGAAGCGCAATGGGATCCGCGTGCTGCGGTAGGGGTTGTATTAGCCGCTGGTGGTTATCCTGATGCCTATAAAAAAGGTACGGTGATTCACGGTTTAGATGTTGCTGATAGTGATGATGCGAAAGTATTTCACGCGGGCACTGCACTCATTAACGGTGATGTTGTGACTGCTGGTGGTCGTGTCCTATGTGCAACTGCATTAGGAAATACAGTTGCTGAAGCACAAAGCAAGGCGTATAAAACAGTTAAGTATATAACTTGGCAAGATATGTATTACCGTACCGATATTGCCTATCGCGCGGTGGCAAGAGAACAACAAAAATAGTTGGGTTTTGGCGTGAAAAATATTTTTTATCAGATCGAGTTACCACGCTAAAAATCGCCTTTTAGCCCGTTTAAAAGCCGGTATGATCAAAAATTAATGGTGCGAAAACCTCTTATGAAAATCAACCTAACAGGAGGAGACTGAATGTCAGTATCCCACCCGATTATTGCTGTCACTGGTTCATCTGGCGCTGGCACTTCGACAGTTAAACATGCATTTGAAGATATTTTTCGACGCGGCGGAATCAAGCCAGTAATTGTTGAGGGTGATAGTTTTCACCGATACGATCGTATCGCAATGCGTGCTGCGGTAGAAGAAGCAGAAGCTAAAGGAAATGCTTTAACGCATTTTGGTCCCGAGGCAAACTGTCTAGATCGTTTAGAAAATTTATTTCAAACTTATTCTGAAACCGGGAGAGGTGAAAAGCGCTACTACATTCACGATGAAAATGAAGGTGCTAAATATGGTCAAGCGCCAGGTACGTTTACGCCTTGGGAAGAAATTGACGGTGATAATGACGTATTGTTTTATGAAGGCCTACATGGCGCTGTCGTCACGGATGAAGTTAATATTCCTAAGTTTGTTGATTTGTTAATTGGTGTTGTACCCGTTATCAATCTTGAGTGGATTCAGAAAGTCAAACGTGATTGTACTAATCGTGGTTACTCACAAGAAGCGGTGGTTGATATCATCCTTAAACGGATGCCGGATTACATCCATCACATTACCCCGCAATTCTCGCGTACCCACATTAACTTTCAGCGTGTGCCGTTAATTGATACTTCAAACCCCTTTGTGATGCGTGAAATTCCAACTGCAGATGAAAGCTTAGTTGTCATTCGTTTTAAAGATCCTAAGCAAGCTGATTTTCCTTATTACCTTAGTATGTTAAAAGATTCTTTTATGTCTCGACCAAACAATATGGTTGTACCGGCAGTAAAATTGGGCTTAGCTATGGAAATTATCTTGACGCCCTTTATCGAAGAAATGATGATTAGAAAACGTCAACGGGGCTAAGCTTAAGCTACAAAAGTTAACCTAGTTTGATTACAATGACGATACTGCAGATAAGCGGTATCGTCATTCGCTGATCGACATGGAGAGCGAAGCGAGGTCGATTAGTCGCCAGTAGGCAACGCGTTTTTGCATTTTCGTAATAGAGAGCGTTAGCGAACAGTGGAGAATAATGTTAGAAAAGGCTTTTTGTTGCCGTAGAGTCAT